>CAZXAO010000001.1:0-35320 GCA_964638465.1 uncultured bacterium
ACCGGGCCGTCATTGAGGCCTTTGTCCGGCTGTACGAAGAGGGCCTCATCTACCGGGGGCTGCGGATCATCAACTGGTGCCCCCGCTGCGGCACCGCCCTGGCCGACGACGAGGTGGAACACGAAGAACACGAGGGCCACCTGTGGTACCTCCGGTATCCCCTGGCCGATGATCCAGAGCAGTTCGTGGTGGTGGCCACCACACGGCCAGAAACCTACCTGGGGGATACCGCCGTGGCGGTTCACCCCGAGGATGAACGCTATCGCCACCTGGTGGGCAAACGCGTTCGCTTGCCCCTCGTAGCGTGGACCCGCAGGAGCTACGCCGTGGGCGACCAGGAGGCCCGGGAGGTGCCCCCTGAGATCCCCATCATCGCCGATCCCCGGGTGGACCCCGAATTCGGCACCGGCGCCGTCAAGGTGACACCGGCCCATGACCCCAACGACTACGAGATCGGCAGGGACCACGACCTGCCCTTCGTGCTGGTCATGGACAAACAGGCCCGGATGAACGAAAACGCCGGGCCCTACGCCGGCCTGGACCGCTACGAAGCCCGGGAACGGATCGTGGAGGACCTGAAGACCGCCGGGTTCTTAGAAAAAACCGAAGCCCATCGCCACGCCGTGGGCCACTGTTACCGCTGTAAAACGGTCATTGAACCCTACCTGTCGGAGCAGTGGTTCGTTCGGATGCGGCCTTTGGCGGAACCGGCGATCCGGGCCGTTAAGGAGGGCCGAATCCGGATCCTTCCCCGGCGGTTTGAAAAGGTGTACTTCAACTGGCTGGAGAATGTCCGCGACTGGTGCATCTCCCGCCAGATCTGGTGGGGCCACCGGGTTCCGGTGTACTACTGCCAGGACTGCGGTGCCCAGACCGTAGCCCGCCAGAACCCGGGCCAGTGCCCCCGGTGCGGCTCCCCGAACCTCCGCCAGGACGAGGATGTACTGGATACCTGGTTCTCCTCCTGGCTCTGGCCCTTTTCTACGCTGGGCTGGCCCGACGATACCCCCTGGCTCCGCCACTTCTATCCCACCGATGTCCTGGTCACCGGCTGGGACATCCTGTTCTTCTGGGTGGCCCGGATGATCATGGCCGGGCTCCATTTCCTGGACGAAGTGCCCTTCCACGATGTTTACCTGCACGGTGTGGTCCGCGACGAGCAACGCCGCAAGATCTCCAAGAGCCTGGGCAACTTCGTGGATCCCATGGAGTACATGGACGAGTACGGCGCCGATGCCCTGCGCATCAGCGTGGTCCTCTCCATGCCCGAGGGCCAGGACCTGATCTTTGGCGAAAAACGCATTGAAGTGGGCCGCAACTTCGCCACCAAGATCTGGAACGCTTCCCGCCTCCTGCTCCTGAACGCCGAAGACTTCCAGGCAAGGGGCCTGCCCGACACCCTGACCCTGGAGGACCGCTGGATCCTGACCCGGCTCAACGAAACCGTGGACGAGGTCACCCGGGGCCTGGAACACTACGAGTTCCACCGCACGGCCCACACCCTCTACGAGTTCTTCTGGCACGAGTTCTGCGACTGGTACCTGGAGGCCATCAAGCCCCGTCTGGCCGACGACCGGCGGGACTCCGCCTTGGAGGTGGCCTTCCATGTCCTGGAGACCACCCTGCGGATGCTACACCCCTTCATGCCCTTCATCACCGAGGAGATCTGGCAGCGGCTGCCCAATCGCCAGGGCGAATCCATCATGATCGCCCCCTGGCCTCGGCCCACCGAACACCGGTTTCCACAGGACCGGGACCTGTTTGAACTCTTCAAAGAGGTGGTCCGACAGGTCCGGGAAGCCCGGGCCTACTACCGGATTCCCGCCAAACAGGACCTGCCCCTCGTGGTCCGGCGGGCCCGGCCCGAGGTGGTGGCCACCTTCCAGGACCTCCTGCCCATTTTCCAGCACCTGGCCCGGGTCCACCGCATTGACGAAACCGGCGAAGTGCCCCACCCCTCCACCGTGATCGTGGTGCAGGGGGAAGAGTTCTTCCTGCCGCTGCCGGGCGTAGACCTGGAACGGGAACGCCGGAAACTCCAGGAGGAGATCGCCCAGATCCAGAAGATCCTGGAGAGCGCCCGGGCCCGCCTGGAGAATCCCCGATTCCTGGAACGGGCACCGGCCGAGGTGGTGCAACGCGAACGGGAAAAGGTCCAGACCCTGCAGGAGAAACTCGCCAAACTGCAGGACAACCTGGAACGGCTCCAATGAAACGGTGGATCCCGTGGCTCCTGGCAGGCTTCCTGATCCTGGGGCTTGCGGGTTGCCGGGCCCATGTAGGCCTGCGGCTGGACCTGGACTCCCTGACCCTGCCCCTCACCGGTGTCACGGCTCCCGGGGGCAGCGTGGTGTTCTACCTGGAGCAACATGTAGACCTCCGTCAGGCCGAGGGAATCCACCTGGAACGCGTGGCCTGGGACTATCGCGCCCGTAGCGAGGGCGCCAGTTTGAGTTTCTCCCTGCTGATCAGCGACACCGGGAGCACCGAGTCCTCCCAACTCTATGCTCGATGCACCGGACTGGCCGCCGGAGCCTGCAATGCCCTGCGGGCCCTGGGATACGCCGAGGCTCCAGCCTACCTGGAGCAGGCTGCCCTGTTCCTCCAGGACCAGGTGGCCGGCGAGGTGGAACGCACCGGCGTGGAGGCACCTCCCCAGGCTGCCCAGGTTCTCCAGCGCTGCGTGGAGAAGGGCGAGATGTGGATCATCGTCAAGGTGGAACTGCCCCTGCCCCAGTTTTCCAGCTTTGACGGCCAGGTGGTCCTGGAAGACCCTGTGCTCCATCTGGAGGGTTCGGCCGACTTCGGCGGCCTGGCCGACGCCCTCTGGCCGTTGCTTTGAGTCATGATGCTCTGGCTGCTCTTATACCTGCTCGGCCTTCCGTCCTCCGAAGGCTTCTGGATGGCCGTACCGGCGGGTGCACCCGCCCGGGGCGTGGTGGCCCTGCAGGAGACCGGGCTTCGCCTGGGCCCGGCCTATGTCTTCACACATCCCCTGGGCCTACCCCTGGTGCCCGAACTCGGCGTCAAGGGGGTCTTTGGGCGCGTGGCGCTGCAGGTCCAGGGCTTTGCCTGGATCGGCGATGCTCTGGTGGAAACCCTCCTGCCCCCGGTGGAGCAATTCCAGATGGACTTCCGGGGAGGGTGTGGATCCCTGAGCCTGGACTTTGGCACCGGGGTAGCCACCTATCGCCTGTTCGCCAGTAGCCAGGGCACCGCCCACCTCCTGATCCTCGGAGCCCGACTGCCCGCCCACCTCTACCTGGAAACCGCCTTCGGCTCCCGGGGGCTGGGCCCCGCGGTGTTCTCCTGGAGCATTTCAGGCCACCGGTGGTACGGGAAATTCGGGCTTCTCGTATCCCGCGCCCGGCTCCTGGGAATCCCCCTCCGCGTTCTTCCCCTCGTGGACTTCGGCCGAGTCCTCTGATGCCACCCCGAATCCAGGAGGTGCTGGTCCGGCGAATCGTGCAACCCAGCCGGATTCCGGGGGTGGACTTCGTCATCAACCCCTATAGCGGTTGCGCCTTTGGATGCCTGTACTGCTACGCCGATTTCACCCGACGGTTCCACCCGGGCCCGGAGCCCTGGGGCGCCTATGTGGATGTCCGGGTGAACGCCGTGGAACGCCTGTACCGGGAACTCCCTCGCCTCCCTGACGAAAGCCGGATCCTCCTCAGCTCCGTCACCGATCCCTATCAACCCGTAGAACGACGGTACCGCCTCACCCGAAGGATCCTGGAGGTGCTCCTGAAACGCCCTGACCTCCGGATTTCCCTGCTCACCCGCTCGCCCCTGGTCACCCGGGACCTGGACCTCTTCCGCCGGTTCGGCCGCCGACTGGAGGTGGGGCTTACCGTTCCCACCGACCGCGAGGAGGTCCGCCGGATCCTGGAACCCCGGGCGCCGGCGCTCCGCCACCGTCTTGCTGCCCTGCAAAGCCTGGCGAGGGCAGGCATCCGCACCTATGCCTTCCTGGGCCCCCTGCTCCCCGGTGACCCCCAGCGCCTAGCCCGGCTCGTGGCTCCCTTCGCCGACCAGGTGCTCGTGGATCGGCTCAACTACGCCTGGAAGGTGCGGCCGTTGTTGCGCACCCACGGCTGGTCCTTCGTGGAGGACCCCCGATGGTTCCGGACCTCTGTGGAGGAACTGCGGCGGATCCTGGGGGACCGACTCCAGGTGGTGGCCCGGCTGTAGGGCTCATGCCTCCGGCCGTATACTAAGAGGCGGGTTCCACCAAGCCAAAAAGGAGGTTTATGATGCGAAGGATTATCCTGTGGGGGATGGGGCTTCTCCTGGTCTTGCCTGCCCTGCTCTCCGCTGATACCCTCACCCTCTCCATCCCTGAGATTCAGGGAGGCACGAATTCCTCCCCCTATGTGGGCGATACGGTGATCACCACGGGAATCGTCACCGCCGCCTTCTCCGGCTATGGCTACACGATTCAGGAGAGAAGCGGTGGCCCCTGGAGTGGCGTGCTGGTGTACACGGGCGGCTCCTTCTATGTGGACACCCTGGGAGTGGGCGATAGCCTGGTGGTGCTGGGCATCGTACAGGAATTCTACGGGATGACCGAAATCAAGGTTCAGAGTGTGGGATACCTCCAGAAGGTGGCGTCCGTGGCCCCCCTGGCGCCGGTTCAAATCGCCACCGACTCCGTGAACCAGGAAAAATGGGAAGGCGTGTATGTCCGGGTGGATTCCGCAGCCTGCACCAACCCCGACCTGGGTTACGGCGAATGGGAGGTGGACGACGGGACCGGCCCCTGCCGCGTGGACGACCGGGGCGTGGCCTATAGCCCCCTCAACGGAGCCCTCTACCAGGTCACCGGCCCGGTGTTCTACACCTACGGCAACTATAAACTGGAGCCGCCAGACTCTGCCCACATCGTGTTCCAGGGGTTCCCCACGGACCCTCCACCCTACATCGCCGGAGTTTCCCACACACCGCCTTATCCCACCCCCAGTGACATCGTGCTCGTGCAGGCCACCATCACCGACAACAGCCTTGTAGCAGCAGACTCCCTGTTCTACGCCGTGGGCCTGGGGTTCGTATCTGCCCCCCACGACAGTGTAGTGGGCGATGTGTACTACTACCACATCCCTCCGCAGTCGGATGGCACCACGGTCCGCTACTTCGTCTGGGCTATGGATGACTCCAACCAGGTGACCGTATCCGACACCTTCCAGTACACGGTCACCGCACCCCAGCCGGGGGTCAAGATCAACGAGGTCTTTTACGACGCTGCATCGGGCCAGGGGGCCGAGCCCTACGCCGAATGGATTGAACTGTACAACTCCAGCGACAGCGACATGGACCTTTCCGGCTGGATGATCGCCGACGATCCGGACCCCAACGGCACCAGCGAGGGGCGATTCCGGATCCCGGACGGCACCGTGTTGCCTGCCGGCGGCTTCCTGGTGCTGGCCTACAACGCCGACACCTTTGCCGCTTACTGGGACACCACGGGGATCCAGGTGATCGCCTACGGCGACAGTGCCCAGTATTTGAGCCTGGCCAACTCGGGGGACGACCTCCATCTGTTTGACGCCTCGCAGACCGAGGTGGACGCCATGTGGTACGGCAACGGCGGCGACATGGGAGCCTCGGGTGCCGCTCCGGATGTGCCCGCCGGCCACAGCCTGATCCTCTATCCCGACGGTGAGGACACCAACAACCCCGCCGCCGACTATGAGGATACCTCCTGGCCCACGCCCGGGCATCCGAACCAGCCCAGCCTCCTATGCGGCGATGCCAACGGTGACGGTCTGGTGAACGGGACCGACCTGGATCTTCTGGCCCGGTACCTCTGGCTGGGCGGCGCCTTCCCGGGTAACCAGATGGATGTCAACGGCGACGGCTCCATCAACAGCCTGGATGTGGTCTACCTGGCCGCCTACCTGTACCACGGTGGCCCGGCCCCCAACTGTCCGTAAAGGAGGAGACGAATGAAACGCGTGCTTCTGGCCGCCGGCCTGCTGGTGCTGGCCGGAGGATTGAACGCCCATCCTGTCACCCTGGATGGGCTGGCCAACGACTGGACGGGCACCCCACCTGCGCTGGCCAACACCTTCCGGATGGATACCGTAGCCGGTGAAGCCCTGTGGAACGACGCCGCCGGCGACGACCTGGGGGACGGCGACTACGCCTATCCCCTGGGCGTGGAAGGGGTGCCCTTCCTGGGAAGCGAGGCAGATCTTCTGGAGTTCCGCGTCACCGACGACCCCGACAGCGGCTACCTTTACTACCTCTTTCGTCTGGGGGACTTTGACCAGCAGTGGAAACCCATCCTGGTGCTGACCCTGGACCTGGACCACCTCTACGGCTCGGGCCAGCAATGGGTCGCCCAGAACGCCGACTACTGGGTGGACTCGCTCGTGCTCTGGGAGTACACCATCGTGATCTGGGACGGCTGGGTGAAGGTCATGGACGCAGGATGGAACGACCTGACGGATTCCCTTTGCGCCGCCGTGTTCAACCCGGACAGCAACCTGATTGAGGTGCGGGTCCATGTCAACGAGAACTGGGCCCTGCCCCCCTGGGAGATGGGCGGCGCCTACTACGGACTCATGGTGGGTCTCCAGGATTACGGCAACTTCCGCGAGGTGGATTCCGTGGCCAGCGAGTGGCACGGAGGAGGTGGCGTGGGGCTGGGCGAAGGCGGCATTGACTGGGTGGACCCGGATGTCTACGATCTGGCCTTCGCCACGGACCAGGTCAACGACCTGAACTCCTATGTGTACGACACCACCACCAACCAATGGCAACCTGCCGTGCTCCGGGCCACCTCAACCCAGTTCATCCCCCACCCTCTGCCCCATGAGGCCTGCCTGTGTGGTGACCTGAACGGGGATGGCACCGTGGATCCCCAGGACCTGGTGTTCATGACCGCCTACTTCTTCCAGGACGGTCCCGCCCCCGCGAACCCGGCCTGTGCGGATGTGGACGGCAACGGAGCCTTTGAGAAGGCGGACATCGCGTACCTGGCGAATTACCTCTTTCTGAAGGGACCTGCACCGGCCTGTCCATAGACCTCCAATCCCTGTCCACCGGGCTGGCCGGGGCGTCCGCCCCGGCCAGCCCGTTCTGGAGCCCCTTTCCCGCACCGGTTTCCATCACCACACTGTAAAATTGCCCCAAACGGAGGGTGTATGTTCGCACGAAATCTGGGTTTTCTGGAGGGTGAAGAACATCGGTTGCTCAGGGAAACGGTCCGACGCTTCGCCCGCCAAAGGGTGGAACCCGTCGCCGAAGAGATGGATCGGAAAGACGAGTTCCCCCGGGACCTCTTCCAGGACCTGGCGGAATTGGGGCTCACCGGCATCGTGATCCCGGAAGCGTACGAGGGACTCGGCGAGGATGTGGTGGCAGCCGTGGTGGTGCTGGAGGAACTCTCCCGGTACAGCCCGGCCCTGGCCCTGTCGCTGCTGGCCCACGCCATCCTCGGCGGCCACAACATCGCCCTGTGGGGCACCGAGGAACAGAAACGCCGATACCTTCCCCGCCTGGCCCGGGGGGAATGGATCGGCGGAATGGCCATCACCGAGCCGGATGCCGGCTCGGATGTCTACGCCATCCAGACCACAGCCCGCCGCGAGGGCGATGCCTTCGTTCTCCACGGCTCCAAGATCTTCATTACCAATGCTGCGGTGGCGGATGTCCTGGTGGTCTACGCCCGCACCGACGACCCGGCGCGGACCCGGGACTTCATGTCGGCCTTTATCGTGGAAACCGCCTGGGACGGCGTCCAGGTGACCCGGTCCTTTGAGAAGATGGGCATGCGGGGCTCGCCCACAGGCCTCCTGTTTCTGGATGGCGTCCGCGTGCCTGCCGAGAACCTCCTGGGCACCTATGGCAAGGGGTTCCTGCAACTGATGAAGAGTTTTCAGCTGGAACGGCTCACCATCGCCGCCCAGGGCACGGGCATCGCCCTGCAGTGTCTGGAATGGATCCTCCGGCACGCCACCGAGCGGAAACAGTTCGGCCAGCCCCTGGCCGACTTTGAACTGATCCAGCACAAGATTGCCACCCTTTCGGCCCGCCTGGATATGGTGCGCACCTACCTTTACCAGGTGGCGGCCCACTATACGCCGGAGGCGGACCTGCGGTTTGAGTCGGCCACGGTGAAACTCCTGGCGTCGCAGCTGGCCGTGGAGGCGGGCCTGGAGGCTGTCCAGGTGCTGGGCGGCTACGGCTACACCCGGGAGTACCCCGTGGAACGGCTGCTTCGCGATGCCAAACTCCTGGAGATCGGGGCCGGCACCTCGGAGATCATGGAGATCATCCTGGCCCGCAACCTGATCAAGCAGTTCCAGAAGGGAGGCGGTCTTTGAGGGCACTGGCCTTCGTTCTGCACAGCCACCTTCCCTATGTGATGCACCACGGCACCTGGCCCCACGGAGCCGAGTGGCTCTACGAGGCCGCCGCCGAGAGCTACCTGCCCCTGTACCGGGTGTTCCAGAACCTGGCCCGGGAGGGACTCCGCAACCTGGCCACCCTGGGGATCACCCCCATCCTGGCGGAGCAACTCCGGATGCCCGAGTTTCAGGAGGGGTTCCGCCGGTACCTGGAGGCCCGGGAGGCATCGGCAGCCGAGGACGAGCAGACCTTCCGCCGGCTGGGTCAGGAGCACCAGGCCCGGGTGGCCCGTTTCTGGCAGGCCTTTTACCGCCAGGCGCAGGAACACTTTGAGGAGATCCAGGGGGATCTGGTGGGGGCCTTTGCCCGACTCCAGGAGCAGGGGGTCCTGGAGATCCTCACCTCCGCCGCCACCCACGGCTATCTGCCCCTCCTGGGCCGTGAGGAAGCCGTCTGGGGCCAGGTCCTGGAGGGGGTCCGGGCGTACCGCCGCCACTTCGGCCGGCCACCCGCGGGGCTCTGGCCGCCGGAACTGGCCTACCGGCCCGCCTACCGCTGGCGGCGTCCCACCGACGGCCGTGAGATGGACCGCCGCGGGCTGGAACACTTCTATCACCGGGCTGGTCTTCGCTTTTTCCTGGTGGATCACCACCTGCTCCAGGGCGGGCGGGCCCTGGGCACCTATCTCTCCCGCTTCCCCGGCCTTCGGGAACTCTGGGAACGGGCCCGTGAAGAACGCGCCTGGCCGAGCCAGGAACGGGATCCCTACCGGCCCTATTACGCCCTTTCGGAGGGGGCCCGGGGGGCCGTGGCCTTCTTCACGCGGGACCCCCATACGGCCCAGCAGGTGTGGTCCCGTCAGATCGGGTATCCCGGCGATCCGGCCTACCTGGAGTTCCACAAAAAGCACTTTCCCTCGGGCCACCGCTACTGGCGGGTCACCGATGCCCGGGCCGATCTGGCCGACAAGCAGCCCTACGACCCCGAAGCCGTAGAGGCCGTGCTCCGACAACACGCCCACCACTTCGCAGAGCGGGTTCAGGCGATCCTGGCCTCCCGACCCCGCGGGGTGGTGGTGAGCCCCTTTGACACCGAACTCTTCGGCCACTGGTGGTTTGAAGGTCCCCGATGGCTGGAGCAGGTCCTGCGAACCCTGGCAAAGCCGGAATCCCCGGTCCAGCCCACCACCCTTTCCCGGGCGCTGGCCGCCCTGGAACCCCGGGAGGTGGTCCAGTTGCCCGAGGGGTCCTGGGGAGAGGGTGGGTTCCACTGGGTGTGGTACAACGAGTGGACCGAGTGGACCTGGCGGCACATCCACCGGCTGGAGGACGCCTTCTTTGAGGTTCTGCCGGGCCTTGAGGCCACGGAACAGGGCCAGCGTCTGGCCCGCCAGATGGCCCGGGAATTGCTGCTCCTGGAATCCTCCGACTGGCAGTTCCTGATCACCACCTGGAGTGCCCGGGACTATGCCGAGCAGCGGGTGAGCCGCCATGTGGAGGATCTGGAGCGCCTCCTGCGGATGGCCCGGGACCTACAACACCATCGTCCCTGGAAGGACCCCGACCTCCGGTTCCTGGAAACCCTGGAGCACCGGGACCGGATCTTTCCTGAGATTCAGCCCTTTGACTGGATGGAGGCAGTCCCATGAACGCCCAGTTGACCGTGTTTTACCTGGCTACCGAGGTGGTCCCCTACGCCAAAACCGGGGGTCTGGCCGATGTGGCCGGCGCCCTGCCCCTGGCCCTCCGTCAACGGGGGGTGGACATCCGGGTGGTCCTGCCCCATTACCCCCGGTTCACTCCGCCGGATCGCTTCGGCCTGAAGGACACCGGGCTCCGGCTGGATATCTGGCTGGGTGGGCAGAAGCACCCGGCCTATGTCCTGGAGGGCAATCATCGGGGCGTGCCCGTGTACTTCATCGGGAACACCGCCTTCTTTGATCGGGAATACCTCTACGGTACCCCGGAGGGTGATTATCCAGACAATGCCGAACGGTTCGCCTTCTTTTCCTACGCTGTCCTGGAGTTGGTCCGTCGGCTGGGCCTCCGGCCCGATGTGTTCCACCTGAACGACTGGCAGACCTCCTTCCTGCCCATTCGTCTGGCTGACCGCCCTGACCCCTACTTCCAGGAGACCCGCAAGATCCTGACCATCCACAACCTGGCGTACCAGGGCCTGTTCCCGCCCGAGGTGCTGCCGCGCATCGGCCTGAGTTACCACATCTTCCACATGGAGGCCACGGAGTACTACGGCCAGTTCAACACCCTCAAGGGCGGCATCGTGTTTTCGGACTTCATCACCACGGTGAGCCCCACCTATGCCCGGGAAATCCAGACCCCCGAATACGGCCATGGGCTGGACGGCATCCTCCGGAAACTCTCGGATCGCATCGTGGGCATCCTGAACGGCCTGGACTACGAGGTGTGGAATCCGGCCACGGACCAGGCGCTGTTCGCCCGCTACACAGCCCGGAATGTACGCAGCGGCAAGCGTCAGAACCGACAGGGACTACTGCAACAGCTGGGATTGCCCGACCTGGGGCTGCCCCTGGCCGGTATGGTCTCCCGCCTGGCCGAGCAGAAGGGCATTGATCTGGTGGCGGCGGCCCTGGAACGGGCGCCGGACCTGGGATTCCAGTTCGTAATCCTGGGGACCGGCGACCAGGTGTACCACGATCTCCTGAGCCGGATCGCCCGGAAACACCCCGAACGGGTGTCCGTGACCCTGGCCTTTGACGCCACCCTGGCCCGCCGGATCTATGCGGCCTCGGACTTCTTCCTGATGCCCTCCCGCTTTGAACCCTGTGGCCTGGGCCAGATGATTGCCCTGCGGTACGGTACCCTGCCCATCGTGCGGGCCACCGGCGGCCTCAAGGACACCGTGCTGGATGTTCAACATCCCGAGGGCTACGGCTTCGTGTTTGAACCCTACGAGGCTGGAGCCTTCCTGGACACGCTGCGGCGGGCCCGGGCCTTCTACGAACGCCGGGCGGAGTTCCTCAGGGCCCTCCGACGGGGCATGAAGCGGGACTTTTCCTGGGATCGTTCGGCCCAGCGGTACGAGGAACTGTATCGCCGGGCCCGAAACCCATAGGGGGACGGCCATGGAACCCTATCCCCTGGAACCCTTCCGCATCAAGATGACCGAGCCCGTGCGACTCACCTCCCGTGAGGAGCGGGAGAGGCTGCTCCAGGAAGCCGGCTACAATGTGTTCCGCCTGCCCTCCTGGAGCATCCTGGTGGACCTGTTGACGGACTCGGGCACCGGCGCCATGAGCCAGGAGCAGTGGGCGGCCCTCTTCCGGGGCGACGAGGCCTATGCGGGTGCCCGGAGTTTTGAGCGGTTCCAGGTGGCGGTCCAGGCGTACACGGGCAAACGCTATGTGCTCCCGGTGCACCAGGGACGGGCTGCAGAGAAGATCCTGGCCCAGGCCCTGATCCAGCCCCAGGAGGTGGTGATCTCCAATACCTTCTTTGACACCACCCTGGCCAACTTTCTGTTTCGCGGGGCCCGGGCCGTGGAACTGCCGGCGCCGGAATCCCACGACTTCACGAGCGACGCTCCCTTCAAGGGCAATGTAGATCTGGCGGCCCTGGAGGAAACCCTGAAGGATCTCCAGCGGAAGGGGCAACGGGTGGCCCTTTTCACCATGACCATCACGAACAACACCCGCGGGGGTCAGCCCGTCTCCCTGGAGAACCTGCGGCGGGCCGCCGAGATCGTGAAGGCCCACGGCGTGGTGTTCCACATTGACGCCTGCCGGGCCTCGGAGAACGCCTACTTCATCAAACACCGGGAGCCCGGCCAGGCCCACCGGACGATTGCCGAGATCGTCCGCGAAAGCCTCTCCTTCGCCGATGTGGTGACCATGAGCACCAAAAAGGACGGTCTGGCCAATGTGGGCGGGTTCATCGCCACCGACCGGGAGGACCTGTACCGGACCTTCAGCCAGTACCTGGTCCTCTGGGAGGGGTTCCTCACCTACGGGGGGCTCAGCGGCCGGGACCTGGAGGCCATCGCCGTGGGGCTCCAGGAATCCCTGGAGGAGTCCTACCTGGCGTATCGGATCGGCCAGGTGGCCTACCTGGCCTCCGGGCTCCGGGACCAGGGGGTCCCCGTCTACTGGCCCCCGGGGGGGCACGCCGTGTATGTGGACGCCCACGAGTGGCTCCCCCAGATCCCACGGGAACAGTTCCCGGGCCAGGCCCTGGTGGTGGGCCTGTACCGGGAGGGTGCTGTGCGGGCCGTGGAACTCGGCTCCCTGATGTTCGGCAAGGAGAAAACGGTGGAACGCGAACTCGTCCGGATGGCCCTCCCCCGCCGGGTGTACACCCAGCGACACCTGGACCATGTGCTCCAGACCTTCCAGAGGCTCCGGGAGCACCGGAACCGGCTCCGCGGCTTCCGCATCGTGTACGAACCTCCCTACCTCCGCCACTTCCTGGCCGAACTGGCCCCCGTGACCTGACGCTACAAAACCACACAGGACCACCATCATGCATCTCCCACGGCCCGAGATCCAGGGACGCATCATCGCCACCCTGGGACCGGCCTCCCGGGACCTCCCGGTGATCCGGGCCCTGGCACAGGCTGGCGCCCGGGGGTTCCGGTTCAACTTCAGCCACGGCACCCCGGAACAACACCTGGAGGCGCTTCAGCGCCTGCGAACCGTGGAACAGGAACTCCAGATGCCCCTGGCAGCCATCCAGGACCTGCCCGGTCCCAAGATCCGGGTCGGGTCCGTGGCTCAAGACCAGGTGAGACTCCAGCGGGGCCAGCGGTTCCTCCTGTACGACGACGACCGGCCGGGCGACGAGCGGGGCGTCAGCGTCCGCCTGCCGGGTTTCTGGAAGGCCCTGAACCCCGGCGACCGGATCCTTCTGGGCGACGGCGAGATGGAACTGGAGGTGGTGGACCCGGGTCCACCCGTGGACACCCGGGTGTTGCGGGGTGGACTGCTCCGCAGTGGCAAGGGCGTAACCCTGCCCTCGGGCCCCTATCTGCCCTCTCTGGGGCCCGAGGATCGCCGACTCCTGGAATTGGGCCTGAACGCGGGCTTTGACTATGTGGCCCTCTCCTATGTGCAACATCCCCGGGACCTGGAAGAAGCCCGCCGGCTGCTCCAGGACCACCCCACCCGTCTGATGGTCAAGATTGAGCGACGGGAAGCCCTGGACCACCTGGAACGCATCGTGGAACTCGCGGATGCCGTCATCGTGGCCCGGGGCGATCTGGGCCTGGCCGTGGACCTGACGGAGCTGCCCCACCTGCAGCGGCGGATCATCCAGACGGCCCGCCGGCACCATCGGCCCGTGCATGTGGCCACCCAGACCATGGCCTCCATGGTGGACCTCCCCCGGCCTACCCGGGCCGAGGTCACGGATGTCACCCTGGCCCTGCTGCAGGGAGCCGACGGCATCCTGCTCTCCGACGAGACGGCCGTGGGGCGGTACCCGGTGGACACCGTGGCCTGGGCCCGACGGATCCTGAAGACGGCCGAGGCACATCTGCGGCCTTCGCCCGTTCCACGCACGGGTTCGTCGCCCGTGGAGGCCCTGGTGGACGCGGCCGTGGACCTGGCGCACCGGGTGGGAGCCCGGTGCCTGATTGCCCCCACGGCCTCCGGGGCCACGGCCCTGCGGCTCAGCAGCCGGCGACCCCGGCTGCCCATCTTCGCCGTGACCCCCAGTGAACGGGTAGCCCGTCAGATCCATATCGCCTTCGGCGTGGAGCCGGTCATCGGCCAGGAGGCCAGCCTCGCCGTGCTGCTGCAGCAGGCCGTTCAGCGGATCCGCCGGTGCGTGCCCGACCTGGCTCCAGAGGACCGGTGCGTGGTGCTGGTGGGACTCCCCCTGAAGGTCCGGGGCAACACCAATACCCTGTTGCTCCGCACCTGGCAACAGCTCCAGGAGGGGCAGGGTCTGGACGAAGTCAGCGAGGCTTGAAAGCCCGACGGGGATCCGCGACAATAGAGGCCCCCTGGCTGGGCGCGTTCATTGACAGGGGTAGGGGGAAAGCGTACAATTTTCGGCCCTTTTGTCCCGGAGGTTACCATGAAAGTACGGTCTTCTGTGAAGAAGATTTGCAACAAGTGCAAGATCATTAAGCGCCGTGGCGTGGTCATGGTGATCTGCGAAAACCCCAAGCACAAACAAAGGCAGGGTTAAGGCATGGCACGCATTGCAGGTGTGGATATCCCGAGGAATAAGCCCGTCTGGGTGAGTTTGACCTACATCTACGGCATTGGCCGGTCTACCGCCCGGAAGATCCTGGAGGCCACCGGCATTGATCCCCAGAAGCGGGTCAAAGACCTTACGCCCGACGAGGTCACGAAACTGCGGGCAGAGACGGAGAAGTACAAGGTGGAGGGTGCCCTTCGTGCGGAGGTTCAGCGGAACATCAAGCGGTTGATTGACATCGGGTGTTATCGGGGTCTTCGGCACCAGGCCGGGCTGCCCGTTCGGGGGCAGCGGACCCGGCACAACGCCCGGACCCGTAAGGGCCCCCGGGGCAACATCTTCAAGAAGAAGCGGAAGTAAGCCATGGCAAGGAAACGACTCACCAAGAAGAGGAAGCGCACCCGGAAGGTGGACAGTTTTGGCATTGCCCACATCAAGTCCACCTTTAACAACACCATCATCACCATCACGGATGTGCACGGCAATACGATCACCTGGGCATCTTCGGGTACCGTTGGCTTTACCGGAACGCGGAAGGGCACGCCCTTTGCGGCGTCGCGGGCTGCCGAGAAGGCCGCCCGGGAGGCCCGGGAATTGGGCATGCAGCAGGTGGAGGTCCAGGTGAAGGGCCCGGGTCCAGGCCGGGAGGCCGCCATCCGGGCGATCCAGGCGGCGGGCCTCCAGGTGGTGGCCATCAAGGATGTGACCCCGATCCCCCACAACGGTTGTCGGCCACCGAAACGACGGAGGGTGTAGCGAACCATGGCACGATACACGGGTCCGAAATGTCGTCTCTGTCGCCGGGAGGGTGAAAAACTCTTTCTGAAGGGCGACAAGTGCTTTACCGAAAAGTGCCCCTTTGAGCGGCGTCGGTATCCCCCCGGGATGCACGGTCCCTCACGGTCCCGGCGGAAGATGTCCATCTACGGCCTGCAGCTCCGGGAAAAACAAAAGGTCAAACGCATTTACGGCGTGCTGGAGGGTCAGTTCCGGCGGTTCTTTGAGCGTGCCCGCACCATGGGCGGCAACACCGGTGAGAACCTCCTGGTCCTCCTGGAGCGGCGGCTGGACAATGTGGTGTATCGCCTCGGTTTCGCCAGCAGCCGATCCCAGGCCCGGCAGTTCGTGAGCCACGGTCATGTGCGGGTCAATGGCCGCAAGGTGGACATCCCCTCCTACCTGGTGAATGTGGGGGATCGCATCACCCTGGACGACAAGATGCTCAAAAATCCCTATGTGCAGGCCTCACTGGAGGCCAAGGACCCCCAGAATGTCGTTTCCTGGCTCAGCCTGGACAAGAGCAAACCCGAGGGTACCGTGCTCCGGATGCCCACACGCGAAGACATCACGCATCCCATCAAGGAACGGCTCATCGTGGAGCTGTACTCCAAGTAACGAGGTGAAGATCCATGCGCAAGTTTGAGGTCCCCCGGGGCATCCAGATTGAAGAGGAAACCCCCACCTATGGCCGGTACACCCTGATGCCCCTGGAACGGGGGTACGGGATCACCGTGGGCAACGCCCTGCGGCGGGTGCTCCTCTCGTCCATCCAGGGGGCAGCCATCATCGCCCTGAGGATTGAGGGCGTGCCCCACGAGTTCACCGCCATAGAGGGCGTGCTGGAAGATGTGCCGGACATCGTGCTGAACCTGAAGAAGGTCAGGTTCCGGTTTGATGTCCCTGAGGTGGACCAGGCCACCGCCTTCATCCGTAAGGAGGGGGCCGGCGAGATCAAGGCCGGCGACATTGAAACCCCGGGCGAGATGGAAGTGGTCAACCCGGACCAGCACATCGCCACGCTGACCAAGGACGACGCCCGGTTCTACGCCGAGCTCGTGGTGGCCCGCGGTTGGGGGTATCAACCCGTGGACGAGATCCCCAAACACCAGTTCTCCACGGGCCACATCTTTCTGGACGGGGTGTTCTCGCCCGTGGTCAAGGTGAACTTCACCGTGGAGAACATCCGGGTGGAGGAACGCACCGACTACGAACGACTGAACCTGGAGATCTGGACCGATGGCACCCGGAAACCCTGGGAGGTGCTGCAGGAGGCCACCCGGATCCTGCTGGATCACTTTGAACGGGTGACCCATCCTGTGAAACAGGCCCTGGTGGAAGCCGAACAGGACTACGGCGAACGCGAACGCATGAAGGCCATGCTGCTGAAGGACCTGGATGTGCTGGAGCTCAAGGTGCGGACCGCGAGTTTCCTGAAGGAACAGGGGATCCAGAGCATCGCCGACCTGGTGTCCAAAACCCCCGAGGAACTCCTGAGGATCAAGAACTTCGGCGAGAAGTCCCTGGAAGAGGTGCAGGAGAAACTCCAGCACCTGGGCCTGTCCCTGGGCATGGATGTGAGTAAGTACCTCAAGGAGATGGAAGATGAGGCACAGGAAGAGGGTTAAGAAACTGGGGCGCGATGCCGAACATCGGAAGGCCCTGCTGCGGAACCAGGTGATCTCCCTGCTGGTCCACGGCAAGATCCAGACCACCCTGGCCAAGGCCAAGGAGACCCGCCGGTGGGCCGAGCGGATGATCACCCTGGGCCGTCGGGGCGACCTGCACGCCCGACGCCTGGCCCGCCAGTTCCTCGTGGACCGGAAGGTGACCAACTACCTGTTTGAAGAGGTGGCGCCCCGGTACAAGGCGATCCCCAGTGGCTTCACCCGCATCTACCGCCTGGGCCGTCGCCGGGGCGATGGCGCCCAGATGGCCCTGCTGCAGCTCGTTCCGCCAGAGGAAATCGGTGGGTCCGGGACCGCAGCCACCCCGGCGGCGGAATCTTCCACGCCGCCGGCATCCGAGTGATCATGGTCTGTGCACCCAGTCAGGGGCCCCGCCCGCTGGGCGGGGCCCTTTTTGTTGCCGCCGGGAACCCCTCCGCCGGCCCCGAACTCTAAGATCCCTGACCGGAGGAACCCCATGAACCGATGGCTTCTCCTCCTGATCCTGGCCCTGCCCGTATCGGCCGGCCAGATCACCGGCCGGGTGCTGGACGCCGAACACCACACCCCCCTGGAATACGCCACCGTGCTCCTCTTCCGCTGGCCCGACACGACCAAGGTCACCGGCGCCGCCACCGACGCACAGGGCCACTTCGTCCTCTCCCCGGTGCCCCCCGGCCGGTACCTCGTGACCGTGGACTTCCTGGGCTATCAGAAACACACCCTGGGCCCCGTGGACCTGGCCCCCGGACAGGACCGGCTGGACCTGGGCACCCTCCTCCTGGAACCCGCTCCGCTTACAACCGAACCCGTGGAGGTCACCGCTCCGGCCCCCTCCCTCACCTTTCGGGTGGACAAGAAGGTGATCCAGGTGGACCGTCAGACCACCAGTCAGGCGGCCACAGCCCTGGAGGTGCTGGAAACCGTCCCTTCGGTGACCGTGGATCCGGAGGGCACCGTGTACCTCCGGGGCAGCAGCCACTTTACCCTGCTCATTGACGGCCACCCGACCCTGGTCAACCCCTCCGACGCCCTGGCCCAGATCCCGGCCAGCCTCATAGATCGCATCGAGATCATCACCTCGCCGTCGGCCCGGTACGATCCCGAGGGGGAGGTGGGCATCCTCAATGTGATCCTCAAAAAACGCCGGGCTCCCGGCCTGGGGGGCCTCGTGAACCTCTTTGCGGGCCTGGACCAGAAGTACGGAGGCAACCTGCTGGTTAACCGTCGGTCCGGCCCGGTGAACCTCTACCTGACCGCCTACGGTAGCCTGCGGACCTATCCGGGCGACTTCCAGAGCCTACAGGTCCAGCCGAGCCTGGAACGAAAGGCCACCGGCACCTACCGCCGTCGGATGACCCCCTACGGCCTGCGGGGCGGCCTGGAACTCCGATTGGCCCGGGACTTCGTCAGCCTGGGAGGCAGCTGGAGCCGCTGGCACATGGAACGCCAGTTCCACCTGAACTACCACGAGGTCTGGCTGGATTCCGGAGGGACCCCGCTGGACTATGCCACCGAAGACCAGTGGCAGCGGACGAGCCCGGCGGTCTCCGGCTTCCTGACCCTGCAACACGACTTCTCTGGTCGGCAGCATCGGCTGACCTTAGATCTCTTTGCCACCCGACGCCAGGCCACCGAGCGTTCCCACAGCCTGCGGTGGGATGCCGGAACCCCCACCCAGGGAGACGAGGCCCGGGAACGGGGCCCCTCGGTACACGGCCGGGCCCGACTGGAGTACCGGCGACCCCTGAGGCCCGGGACCCGACTGGAACTCGGCTACCAGGGGGCCTTGACCCGGAGTGAAACCCGGCGAACCTATGCGGTATACGACACCCTGCAGGGCGACTTCGTGGAACAGCCAGAGTACGGTTACCATTTGCGGTTCCAGCGGCAACACCACGCCCTGTACAGCCTGGTGGCCCTGGAAACCCCCACCTGGGGACTCCAGCTGGGCCTGCGGAGTGAACTCACCGACCGGTGGATCCTCCTGGCCGGCCAGCCGGACACCTTCCGGCTCCAGAGGCTGGACCTGTTCCCCAGTGTGCACCTCTCCTGGCAATGGTCCGGCGGTCGTCAGTGGATGCTGGGATACAGCCGGCGGATCCGCCGGCCCCGGGCCTGGTGGCTGGAACCCTACCTGACCTGGCTGGACGCCAACAACGCCCACCAGGGGAGCCCCCATCTGAAGCCCGCCTACAGCCACAGTCTGGAGCTGAGTTATCAGAGTCCTGTGGGGCCGGCGCTGCTCACGATGGAAGCCTACGGTCGGCAAACGCACCAGCGGATTGAACGGGTCCAGCGGCCCTACGGCGATCATGCCCTGCTCCACACCTACGAGAATGTGGGCACCTCCGAGGCCCTGGGCCTGGAAACCACCCTGGATCTGGAGCCTTTTCCGGGCTGGAACCTTCAGGTGCTCGGGGATGTGCACCGCTACTGGCTCCACGGCGAGCAGGGTACCCAGAGGAGCTGGAACGGTTCCCTGCGGGTGCGCAACGAACTGCGGTTGAGTTCCTGGGGACAGCTCCAGGTGAACCTCCGGTATCGCAGTCCCTCGGTCACCTCCCAGGGCACCCGGGAGGGGTGGACCTCCCTGGACCTGGCGTGGAAACTCCGGCTCCGCCGGAATCTCCATCTCACGCTCCAGGTGCGGGACGCCCTGGCCACCAGCCGCTGGGCCTGGACCAGCGAAACCGGGGGCTGGACGGTGCAGCGGGAGTACCGGCGAAAGGCACCCCAGGTGTCGGTGAACCTGCGGTATGTGTTCAACGGATACCGGCCCCGGCGGCAGCCTCAGATGCCCATGGAGGACACGGGCGAGGAGATGGACCTCTTCTAAGGGGTGTCCTTCGGCTCCCCGGCATCGGGATCAAAGGTATTCCGTACTTCCTCGCACCGGCACGGGATGGCGCCGCACTTGGGGCAGCCGTGGGCGTAGCGCTGGGCCGCCTCCTCCAGGTCCACACCGGCCAGGTTGGCCAGGGAGAAGAGCCAGGCCAGGGTATCGGAGAACTCCACGCGGAGGCTTTCGGGGTCCCCCTTCCGCAGGGCCTGGGCCAGTTCGCCCACCTCTTCAGCGAACCACATAAAAGTGCCTTCCAGGCCCCGGCGACGATCCTTGGCAAAGTAGGTCCGGCGGATGATCTCCTGCAGTTCCCGCAGCGTCATCCCCCACCTCCCAGCCATCGGAGGAGCAGAAAGAACCAGGGGACCACGGTCAGGAGGCTATCCACCCGATCCAGGGCGCCGCCGTGTTCTCCGAAGAGGGTGGAAGAATCCTTACGGCCGTGGAGCCGTTTCAAGGCGGACTCTGCCAGGTCGCCCACATGGGCCACGGGCGGCAGGAGCACGGCCGAGGCCACCCGCACGGCCCAGGGGGCACCGGGCAACCCCAGGGCCACCGGCACGGTGGAAAGCCATCCCAGGAGAAAACCCTCCCAGGTTTTCTTCGGGCTGATGGCCGGGGCCAGGGGGTGTCGTCCCAGGGCCAGTCCCCAGAAAAGGGCCAGGGAATCAAACACGAAGACCACCAGGGCCGGGTACAGCAGGAGCCAGAGGCCCTGGTGGCGGATCCAGAGGGCCAGCACGCCGGGCAGGCCCAGGTACAGGTGGCCAAAGAGGAGGTCCCGGGTCAGGCGGAAGCTCTCCTGGCGGTAGAGCACCATCCAGAGCAGGAAGTAAAGGGTCAGGAGCACGAGCAGGCCCAGCACGAAGGTCTCCAGGATCCGGGCACTGGAGGCCTCCTGGAGCAGGAGGCCCTGGACCCCGGCAAAGAGCAGCGACTGGGCCAGAACGGCCACCGGGGCGGGCCAGCCCCGGCCGGGCTGGAGGATCCGGAGGTATTCCCAGAGGGCCAGGCCCAGGAAGAGGGTCACCAGGAGCCAGAAGGCCCACCCGCCCAGGAGCACAAGGGCCAGAAAGAGGGCCAGCAGCAGGGCCCCTACCAGGACCCGCTGTGCGAGGTGCTGGATCACTCCGGGATGCCTCCGAAGCGCCGCTCCCGGCGGTTGTACTCCTCAATGGCCTTTAGGAGTTCCCGACGCCGGAAGTCGGGCCAGTAGGTGGGGGTGACATAGATCTCCGTGTAGGCGATCTGCCAGAGCAGGAAGTTGGACACCCGAAGTTCACCGGAGGTGCGGATCAGCAGGTCGGGGTCCGGCAACTCGGGATCGTACAGGAACCGCCGAAAGTCCTCCTCCTGGAGCTGGTCGGGCTGCACCTGCCCGGCCTGGAGCGCCCGGGCCAGTTTGAGGGCCGCATCCCAGATCTCGGCCCGGGCTCCGTAGGAAAGGGCCAGGTAGAGCTTGAGGCCTGTGTTGTGTCGGGTGGTCTCTATGGCCCAGTGGAGGCGTTCCTGCACCTCCGGAGGCAACTCGTGGATCCGGCCGATGGCCCGGATGGAAACATTGCGGCGGTTCAGCTCCTCCACTTCCCGCTGCAGCAGGTGCCGCAGCATGGCCATCAGGGTTTTGACCTCCCGGGAGGGCCGCCGCCAGTTCTCCCGGGAGAAGGTGTACAGGGTCAGATATTCCACCCCCAGTTCTGCGCAGACGCGGACGATCTCCCGAACGGACTCCACCCCCACCTTATGGCCGAAGACCCGGGGCAGCCCCCGCTGCCGGGCCCATCGGCCGTTGCCGTCCATGATGATGGCGATGTGTCGGGGGATTTCCAAGCCGCTAATCCTCCAGGATCTCCTTCTCCTTCTTCTCGGCGGCCTCGTTGACCTCCCTGATGTACTTGTCGTGAATCTTCTGGATGCGGTCCTGGGCGCGTTTGCTGTCGTCCTCGGAGATCTCGTGGTTCTTTTCCATCCGGCGCACCTGCTCAATGCCGTCGCGGCGGATGTTCCGGATGGCCACCCGGGCATCCTCAGCCAGCTTGTGGACCAGCTTCACCAGGTCCTGGCGTCGTTCGTCCGACAGCGGAGGAATGGGCACCCGGAGGGTATCGCCGTCCACCTGGGGGTTCAGGCCCAGGCCGGCCGACCGGATGGCCCGATCAATCTCCCCCACCACGGACTTGTCCCAGGGCTGCACCCGCAGGAGCCGGGGACCGGCCACCGAGATCGTGGCGATCTGCTGCAGGGGGATCTGGTTGCCGTAGTATTCCACCCGGATGCTCTCCAGAAGCGCAGGCGAGGCCCGACCGGTCCGGATCTTCAGGATCTCCTGTTTGAAAGCCTGGAGCGATTTGGACATCCGCTCCTCCACATCCTTGTAAATCTCTTCCAGGGTGGCCATGATGTGTCTCCCCCTTGTTTGTTTACGGTTTCACCAGGGTTCCCACCCGTTCCCCCTGCAACACCCGGCTCAGGTGGCCGGGTTCCAGCAGAGCGAAGACCACCAGGGGGATCCGGGCTTCCAGGAGCAGGGTCGCCGCCGTGAGGTCCACCACCCGCAGCCGGCGTTCCACCATCTCCTGGTAGGTGAGTTCGGGCAGGAACCGGGCCCGGGGGTCGGTCTCCGGGTCCCCGGTGAACACCCCGGGCACCTTGGTGGCCTTGAGAACGGCGTCGGCCTGCAGTTCGGCCGCGCGCAGGGCCGCGGCCGTATCGGTGGTAAAAAAGGGATGGCCCGTGCCTCCAGCCAGGAGCACCACGGCGCCGTGCTCCAGGGCCTCCCGGGCGCGTTCTGGCGTGTAGCGGTCCACCAGGCCCTCCACCGGTCGGGCGGAGAACACCCGCGATGCGATCCCCTGTTGCTGGAGCAGGTCTGCCAGGGCCAGGGCGTTGATCATGGTGCCCAGCATGCCCATGGCGTCCCCGGTCACCCGGTGGAGGCCCAGGTGCTGGACATTGCGGCCCCGAAAAATGTTGCCGCCCCCCACCACGATGCCCATCTGAACACCGAGGCGGAGGGCGGCCTGAAGTTCCTGAATCAGGTACCGGAACCGGGCCGGCGAAAGGGGTTCATCGCCCTCTCCGAGCATCTCGCCGGAGACCTTGAGAATCACCCGTCCATATTGAAGCCCCATGGGGTCCCGTGTTCCGGCTCAGCGGCCCGTGGCCGCCGGGCTCTACTCTTCGCCCACCCGGAACCGGCAGAACCGGCGAACCTTGATGTTTTCTCCGATGCGGGCGATGTACTCCTTAATCAGATCCCCTACGGTCTTGGAGGGATCCTTGATGAAGGGCTGCTCCAGGAGCACCTTTTCCTGGAAAAACTTTTCCAGTTTGCCCTCTACGATCTTCTCAATGACATGCGGGGGTTTCCCGCTCTTTTCCACCTGGGCGCGGTAGATCTCTTTTTCCTTCTCAATGACCTCGGGCGGAAGGTCCTCCCGGGACACGGCGATGGGATCCGAGGCGGCAATCTGCAGAGCGATGTCGTGGGCCAGGGTCCGGAACTCCTGGGTATTGGCCACGAAGTCGGTTTCGCAATTGACCTCTACGAGCACACCCAGCTTGGCGCCCGGGTGGATGTAGGCCTCAATCAGGCCTTCGTTGGCCTCGCGGGCCATCTTCTTCTCGGCCTTGGCGGCGCCCATCTTGCGGAGCTCCTCCACGGCCTTCTCCATATCGCCCCCGGTCTTCTCCAGGGCGATCTTGCAGTCCAGAAAACCGGCTCCCGTCCGGTCTCGGAGTTCCTTGATCATCTTGGCGGTAATCTCTGCCATCTTAAATTGCCTCCTTCTCCTCCTCGGGTTCCTGGCCCTCCTGAGGCTGATCTGACGGTGCCTCCGGGGATGCAGGCCCCTCTGTTGCGGTGGAGGCCTCCCCGGCCGGTGCCTCAAACACCCGCTGTTCCACCAGGTAATCCCGGCCCTGTTTCCCGGCGACGACGGCGTCGGCCATCACCCGGGTGATCAGGCGGATGCTGCGGATGGCGTCGTCGTTCCCCGGGATCACATAGTCCACCATATCGGGGTCTCCGTCGGTATCCACCAGGGCCACCACGGGAATGCCCAGTTTCCGGGCCTCCTTAACGGCGATCTCCTCTTCCCGGACATCCACCACATAGAGAAGATCGGGCAGGGCGTCCATGTCGCGCACGCCGCCCAGCACCTTTTCCAGTTTTTCGCGCTGCCGGCGGAGCTTGATGGCCTCCTTTTTGGGCAGCAGGGCCATACGGCCGTCCTGCTCCATGCGCTCCAGGTCCTTCATGTACTCAATGCGGCTCTTGATGGTTTGAAAATTGGTAAGCATACCGCCGAGCCAGCGTTCGGTGACATAGAACACGCCGGCGCGTTCCGCCTCTTCCCGCACGATGTCCTTGCCCTGCCGCTTGGTGCACACGAAGAGGATCCGGCCGTTATCGCGGGCCACCTCCATCACCTTTTCGTAGGCGCGCTGGAGCAACTTCAGGGTCAGGCGGAGGTCAATGATGTGGATCCCCTGCTTTTCGGTGAAGATGTAGGGCCTCATCTTGGGGTTCCAGCGCTGGCGACGGTGGCCAAAGTGAACCCCGGCTTCCAGCAGGTCCTGCAGGGTCACCGGAAGATCAACGCTTGGAGAACTGGGGCGCCTTTCTTCTCTTGGCGAGTCCATACTTCATTCTCTCCTTCTCTCTGGGGTCGCGGGTGAGCATCCCGTGTTTTTTCAAGGTGTCCCGAAGGTCGGGGTCAGCCACCACCAGGGCCCGGGCCAGGGCGTGCCGCACGGCACCGGCCTGGCCGGACAGGCCGCCCCCGTGAACCTTCACCACCACATCAAACTTGCCCTCCGTGCGGGTCACCTTGAGGGGTTCCAGGGCGTGGATCACCAGGTCGTCCCGCCGGAAGTATTCCAGGGGCCGCCGACCGTTGACATACACCCGGCCGGTCCCCCCGGGCTTCAGGCGGAGCCGGGCCACGGCCCGCTTCCTGGACCCCGTGGTGAAGATGATTTCCTGCATCCTGTGCCTCCCGAATCAACGAACCTGGTTGACATCCAGGAACCTGGGTTTCTGTGCTGCGTGGGGGTGTACCGGCCCGGCATACACTTTAAGCCGCTTGAGCATCCGGCGGCCCAGCCGGTTCTTGGGCAACATCCGCTTGACCGCCAGCTGGATCACCCGCTCGGGGTGGGTGGCCAGCATCTGACGGGCCGTCCGCACCTTGAGCCCCCCGGGGTACCCGGAGTGCCGGTAGTACATCTTCTGATCCAGCTTCCTGCCGGTCAGCCGAACCTTTTCCGCATTCACCACCACCACGAAATCCCCGGTATCCAGATGGGGCGTGTACTCCGGCTTCCGCTTGCCCATGAGCAACAGCGCAATCCGGGTCGCCAGGCGCCCCAACACCTGGTCCGTGGCGTCAATCACCCACCAGTTGCGATGGATCTCCCTCGGTAAATAGGTCTTCATCTCTCGCCTCACATGCTCTTGCCGTTCTGGGGGAACCCGTTGAAAGCCCGTTATTTATACAGGGGTCCCCCACCGGTGTCAAACCACCGACGGGGCCTGGATTGTATAGCCCGAAGGCCTATCCGTAAAGGAACCGGCCGAAGACCAGGACCACCAGGGTCACCAGCACCACGCCCACCAGGTTCAGCCAGATGCCTGCCCGCACCATGTCCCGGATCTCCAGCCGTTCGCTGCCGAACACGATGGCATTGGGCGGCGTGGCCACGGGCAGCATGAAGGCGCAGGAGGCCGACAGGGTGGCCGGCAACATCAACAGGAAGGGGTGGAGTCCCATCCCCTGGGCTGCGGCGGCAGCGATGGGCAGGAGCAGGGTGGCCGTGGCGGTATTGGAGGTCAGCTCCGTCAGGAAGGTGACGAGCAGGGCCGTGGTCGCCACCATCAGGGGCACCGGGAGCACCGCCAGGCCGTGGAGGGCGTGGCCAATCCACTCACTCAGGCCCGAGGTTCCAAAGGCGTGGGCCAGGGCGAAGCCCCCGCCAAAGAGCAGCACCACCCCCCAGGGCACCTTCAGGGCGGTCTGCCAGTCCAGGACGAATCGCTGTCGGGCCCCGGGCAGGGGCACGCTGAAGAGCAACAGGGCCCCCAGCATGGCCACCGTAGCGTCGTGCACTGTGGCCCGAATCCCCAGGAGATCGGACCACCCTGGCAGGGTCACGAACCCCAGGTTCAGGCTCCGGCGGAAGATCCAGAGCAAGGCCACCAGGACGAAAACCGCCAGGGTGAACCGTTCCTCCACAGAGGCGGGGGGCAGGGCGGCGCGTTCCCGGGCGATCAACTCGGCGAAGGCCTTCCGGGGATTCCGTTCTACCCGGAACACGCCCCGGGCCAGGATCCACCAGGCCACGGGCAAAAAGAGGAGCACCAGGGGAACGCCCACGGCGAGCCAGCGGGCGAAGGTCACCTCCAGGCCTACCAGTTCCCGGGCCTGACCGGCGAAGACGATGTTGGGGGGCGTGCCCACCAGGGTGGCGATGCCACCGATGGAGGCGCTGTAGGCGATGCCCAGGAGCAGGGCCTTGTCAAAACGGTGCGTGCCCTCCTGGCGAAGGGCCACCACCGCCATGGCCATGGGGAACATCATCATCGTAGTGGCCGTATTGCTGATCCACATGGAGAGGAAGGCCGTGGTGAGCATGAACCCCAGGAGAATGCCGGCTTCACTGGTGCTCCGCAGGGTGGAGAGGATGTAGAGGGCGATGCGTCGGTGCAGGCCGTGGGCCTCCATGGCCCGGGCGATGAAGAAGCCCCCCAGGAACAGGAAGATGTTGGGATTGGCATAGGGAGCCGCCACGGCCTTGGCCTTCAGCACCCCGAAGAGGGGGAGGATCACCAGGGGCAACAGGGAGGTGGCGGGAATGGGCACCGCCTCGGTGATCCACCACAGGGACATCCAGAGGGCCAGGGCCAGCACCACGCGGCCGGCGAAGGCGAGGCCCGGCAGGGGCCACAGGAGCACCCCCAGGAACCCCAGGGGGCCCAGAACCAGTCCCCAGCGCTGGTACCGCATACCCGTAGGATACACCCAAACCTGGCAAAGGGCGAAAACATTGAGGAGTTTTCCGGGTTGACAGGTTGGGTCTGGCCCCGTATGCTACGATGAAGGATCGTAAGCCGATGACATCCCCCCTAAGGAAAAAGGGCAAAAAGGGACCCCGGCGCCCATCGGCCCGCGGGGAGGTCCTGCGGGTGCAGCAACGGGGTGTGGCCAAGTTCCTGGGGGAGCTGGAGGCACGCGTGATGGAAGTGGTGTGGCAACATCCGCGCACCACCGTCCAGGAAGTGCACCAGCGTCTCCAGGAAGAGGGGCTGGACCTGGCGTACACCACGGTGCTCACCGAAATGCAGAACCTGGAAAAGAAGGGGCTCCTGCGGAGCCACCGCCAGGGACGACGCAAGGTGTACGAACCCACCCTGAGCCGCGAGGCCTTCCTGGAATCCCGGATCTCCCAGACCCTGCAGAGCCTGGTGCAGGACTTTCCCGAACAGGTGCTCACCCACCTGCTGCCTGAGGGCGACCGGGATCCGGAGGTGGAGGCTCTGCTGGAACGCCTCCGGGCCCGGTTCCAGAAGAAGGCTTCCCCTTCATGACCTGGCTGGACGGCCTCGTGCTCCTGGCCCTGCCCCTGCCCCTCCTGGCGGGCATGGCCTCCTGGGTGCAACGGCACCGGGAAGAGGGCCAGAAGGCCGCACTGCTCTGGACCCTGGGTCTGGGAACCCTGGCCCTGGGTCTACCCTGGCTGGCCTTTTTCCTGGGCCTTCGCCACGACCTGACCGGTACCCCCACCTTCTGGGAACGATGCGTGCAGTTTCAGCACGCCTGCATCCGCTGGGCCCATCACACGCTCCAGCAAAGCGGCCATCTCCAGACCCTTCTCCTGGCAGCAGCGGGCCTCTGGGCCCTGGCCGGCGGCCTCCGCATCGCCCGGGCCTACCTTCGGGCCCGTCGCCTGCTCCGGCGGGCACACCCCTTTCCCCTGGAGTCCTTCCCCAAACTCCAGCGGGCCCTGCAGCGGGTACAGGAGAAAACCGGCCTGGCTTCTCTTCCCCCGGTGTACGAGCGGGTCACTCCCCAGGCCGATGCCGCCCTCTTCGGGCTCTGGAACCCCGTGCTGCTGCTCTCCCGGCGCCTGGTCGTAACCCTCTCGGAGGAGGAACTGGAGGCCGTGCTGCTCCACGAACTTGGCCATCGCCGGTTCCACGACGGCCTCTGGAACCTCCTGGCCCTGTTCTTCCACTACTGGTGGGCCCCTGTTCCGCTGATGCGCCCCCTGTACCGGGCCTTCGTGGAGGCCATGGAACGCCAGGCTGACCGCTGGACCCTTCAACACCTGCCCTCTCCCCTGCCCCTGGCCGAGGCCCTGGTGAAGGTGGCCTCCAGTGGCCCTCCTCGGGACCCCGACCTCCAGGTGCAGGGCCTGGCCGAGGCCTCCACGCCCCTGGCCCGACGGCTCCAGCACCTGCTGGAACCGCCACGCCGCTTTCCCTGGGGCCGGTTTGCGTTCCTCTGGGCCCTCCTGCTCGCTCTGCTCTTCACAGCAGGGTACGGCTGGAGCAACGCCCATCCCCGCTGGAGCGCTCCGGGAATGGCCTGTGGCCCCCGGACTGCCCTCCACACCTTCCATCCCCACGGATAGGGCCGATCCCACCCTCAGACCGTTGCCGAACCCCGGGCCAGCCCGTAGAATAAAAGGCCCATGTGCGCCGCTAGCTCAACTGGTAGAGCAGCGGATTCTTAATCCGCAGGTTCCGGGTTCGAGTCCTGGGCGGCGCACTTTTCTTTTTATGCGAAAAATCAACTTCCGTGAGAAGGGTCGGGAGCTTCAAAAGGCCTTTTTCCCCGTTCACCTGGCAGAGATCAACGGCACCGCGCTCCGCATCGCCAGGATCCACGGCGAGTATCGCTGGCATGTGCACCCCAACGAGGACGAGTTCTTCATCGTGATTGAGGGTGAGATCACGGTGGAAACCAAACTGGACACCGTGGTCCTGAAGGAGTGGGAGGGGCTGCTGGTGCCCAAGGGCCTGCCCCATCGCACCCGGGCCGAGAAGCCCTCGGTGGTGCTCATCATTGAGCCGGTGCAAACCAATACCTACGGCGTGTTCGTGGAGGACCGATAGGTGATCCCCGGGCTCCTCGCACTCTCCCTGATGATCCAGGCGGGCAGTGGCCCCGTGTGGCTCACCCTCCGTTCTGCCCCCCACCGCGACCTGCAGGCCTCCCTGGAACTCCTCGGCGCCCGCGGCCGTGCCGACTCCCGCTGGCTTCGCCTGCAGTCCTTCTGGGTCCCCGCCTCCCTCAGGGAACATCACCTTCCGGATCTCCAGTGGAAACCCGTGGCCCGGGGACGGCTGCTGAACCCACCAGGACTGGCCGACGACGGCCTGACCTACGGCCTCTCGGCCCGCCAGATCCAGGAGATCCGGCTGGATCGGGTGCACGACCAGGGTTTCCTGGGTGCCGGTGTGGTCATCGGCGTGCTGGACACCGGCTTTGACTCCACGCATCCGGCCCTCCGATGGCTTTTTGAGAACGGCCGGATCGTGGCCCGCCACGATTTCAATTCCGGCGATCACCTCTACTGGGGAACCCTCCGCTTGCCCCAACCCTATGAGCCCCAGGTGCGCATCTACATCAACGGCTTTGCCGTGGCCCCGGGCGCCGTGGTATGGAGCGTCGCCCCCCGGGATTCCCTGACCGGCCTGAACACCGGCCGCTGGCGGCTCTGGCTCAGCCGGGTTGACACGGCCGGGGGGATCCCCCAATTTGCCCCCCCGGTGCGGATTGACCCCGGCCCCTGGGCCCTGCAACCCGCCGTCGCCCAGGGAACCGATGGCACCCTGTTCATCGCCTTCCAGAAAGAGAACCCCAACCCTGAGATCGCCTTCGGCATCTACGGCCAGGACGGATGGCTCCTTTCTCCCCTCCTGCTCTCCCAGGATCCCACTCCCTCGCTTTCCCCCGGCATCACCCTGCATGGCGACACCTTAGTCCGGGTGTACTGGCTGGACCCCGAGGTGGGCATTCTGCGACGCACCTCGTACGATGGCGGCCACACCTTCGGACCGACCGACACCCTGTTCCGCTGGTCCACCCCTGTGGCCTTCCCGGACCCTCTCCGGGTCTTCGCCACGCCCCACGGCGCCCTGCTGGCCTTTACCGACGCCTCGGGAAGGGTATGGATCCTGGAGGATGGGGACTCCCTGCGGGCCTGGTCCGTGGGGATGGGCCACGAACCCGATGTGGTGCGGGATTCGATCACCGGCGAGGTGCTGGTGACCTTTCTCCAGGATACCCTGCTCCAGGTCGGCGTGATGATCGGCGACGCTCCTGTCCTGAACGCCGTTCCCCTGAAGCCCTTCGCCCGGATGCCCCGGCTTTACCGGCCCCGGGGAGGCCCCTGGCGGGTGGCCGTGGCCTCCGGTGGCTACCTCCTGAGCTTTCTGGCCCTGAACCCCACCCTGCCGGCCGATACCCTGAGCGATTACGGCGCCGACCGGGCCGAGGCTGCCTTCGGGGCCCTGCTGTACCGCCAGCGTGGAGACCGGGATGTGCAACCCGAGGGGATGGTGCCCCACTTCAACGGGGGTCCCAACTACCACGGCACCAAGGTGCTCTCCGTGCTGGCCGGCTACGACCCGGGCAATGACATGGTGGGCGCCGCCCTGGCCGCCTCCTTCGTGCTGGTCAATACCGAGATCGCTGCCATCGGCGGCCAGTTCCTGGAGAACCGGCTGGAGGAGGACTTCTGGGTGGAGGGCCTGGAGTTCGCCGTGGCCCACGGCGCCCGCATCGTCAACAGCTCCCTGGGATACCGGGACTGGTACACCGATGAAGACCTGAACGGCGAAACCCCGGTGAGTTCCCGGGCCGCTTCCCAAGCCCTGGACCACAATGTCCTGGTGGTCACCGCCGTGGGGAACCAGACCCCGGGCCAGGGAGTCTTCCCCGACCCGGTGCTGGGCGACACCTCCCTGGTGGCCCCGGCCGATGCCCGCGGGGTGATCTCCGTGGGTGCCTACGAGCGCGACTCGGTCACCGGCCAGCTGCTACCCCTCTCGCTCTTCGGTCCCACGGCCGACGGCCGAATCAAGCCCGAGGTGGTGGCCCCGTACTATGTGCGCTGCGGCGGCCTGTCCACGCCCCAGGGCGACACCCTGCCCTACTACTACTTCACCTGCGGAGGAACCTCCTTCGGCACGGCCCTGGTTTCCGGCGCCCTGGCCTGCATCTGGGAGGCCCACCCCTCCTGGTCGGCCACCCAACTCCGGCGGATCGTGCTGGAGACTGCCCGTCCCATCATGGACATTCCCGGCTTTCCCCAGGCCCCGGATTCCAACAACATCACCGGCTACGGCCTGCTGGACGCCTATGCGGCCTTTGCCCACGAGCCCCCGGAGCGACCCACCGCCCCGGGGGATGCGCTGCTGCCACCCTATCCCAACCCCGTAAACTTCGGTGCGGGCGAGGTGCTGTACCTTCCCTATGTGCTGGTCCACAACACCTTCCGCCAGGTGCTGGTGTACAGCCTGAGCGGCAAAAAGGTGTTTGATTCCGGCATCGCCGATCAGGCCGTGGGTCGGTACCACAGCGGTGCCGGTGGCTTCCCCGAGGTGGTCTGGGACGGCCGTGACCCGTCGGGCCGCCCCGTGCCCCCGGGCGTGTACCTGGTGGTCCTGCGAACGGGCTTCGGCACTTCCACCCGCAAAGTGGCGGTCGTCCGATAGGCCCATGCCCCGTGCTTCCCTCCGGGACGCCCTGCAGGCCTTTCTCCAGTGGGAGGCCGCCGGCGGCATGGCCCTGATGGCCGCCACCCTGCTGGCCCTGCTGCTGGCCAACGCTCCGTTGCGGCCCCTCTATGAATCCCTCCTGAACCTTCCGGTGGTGCTCCAGTTCGGTCCCCTGAAACTGGCCAAACCGCTGTTCCTCTGGATCAACGACGGTCTGATGGCCGTGTTCTTTTTCCTGGTGGGCCTGGAACTCAAACGCGAGGTGCTGGAGGGCCACCTGGCCGCCTGGCAACGGGTGGTGCTGCCCGGGATTGCGGCCCTCGGGGGGATGTTGGTACCTGCCATGATCTACGGCCTGCTGAACCAACACGATCCCGGAGCCCTGCGGGGCTGGGCCATCCCCACGGCCACGGACATCGCCTTCGCCCTGGGCGTGCTTTCGCTGCTGGGCAAACGCATTCCCCCACCCCTCAAGGTCTTCCTGCTCAGCGTGGCGGTCTTTGACGACCTGGGGGCCATCCTGGTGATCGCTCTCTTTTACACCGCCCACCTTTCCCTGGTCTCCCTGGGGGTAGCCGCAGGCCTGCTCCTGGGCCTCCTGGTCCTGAACCGTACGGGCGTCCGCCGTCTGGCTCCCTACCTGCTGCTCGGCGTGCCCCTGTGGGTGGCGGTACTGAAGTCCGGGGTCCACGCCACCCTGGCCGGGGTGCTCCTGGCCCTCTTCATTCCCCGGGGCGGACACCCCTCCCTGTTGCACCATCTGGAGCACCGCCTGCACCCCTGGGTGGCCTTTGGCGTGTTGCCGCTGTTTGCCCTGGCCAACGCCGGCGTGCCCCTGGTGGGTCTGGATCCTCGCCAGATGTTCCATCCCGTGCCCCTGGCCATCGTTCTGGGCCTGTTCCTCGGGAAGCAACTGGGGGTCTTTGGCTTCGCCCTGGCGGCCACACGCCTGGGCCTGGCGTCCCTGCCCGCCGGCCTCACCTGGCGGCACCTGTACGGGGCTGCCCTGCTCTGCGGCATCGGGTTCACCATGAGCCTGTTCATCGCCTCCCTGGCCTTTGAACAGGGAGCCACCAGCTACTACGGTCTGGATCGGCTGGGCATCCTGACGGGCTCGCTCCTCTCCGGCTTCGCCGGCCTCCTCTGGCTCCGGGCCACGACACGGCCAAAGGAAACCCCGTATCCTTGAACCTTCCGGGAACGATGGGCAAGCGGCTCACCCTCTGGATCGGCGTCGGCGTCCTCGGGGGGTTCCTGTACGGGGCCCTGCTGCCCCGGTGGATCGCTCCCCTGGACTTCTTCGGCGATTTGTTTCTGGCCCTGCTCAACATGATCGTGGTGCCTCTGGTGGCGGTCTCCGTGTTCCTGGGGGTGGCCTCCCTGGAGAGCCTGGGCCGACTCCGGGACCTGGGCCTCAAGACCTTCCTCTACTACCTGGCCACCACCTCCCTGGCGGTCTTCACGGGTCTCGTGCTGGTCCACCTGATCCGGCCTGGCGTGGGGGTGGCCCTCTCGGCCTCGGGAACGGCCTCCCTTCCCACGGCCCAGGGATGGACCCCGCGGGACTTCGTGTTGCGCCTCGTGCCCACCAATCCCCTGGCAAGTCTGGCCCGGGGCGAGATCCTGCCCATCATCGTCTTTTCTCTGCTGTTGGGGGCCGCCGTCATCCCGGTGCGGGATCGGGAGCCCGTGGTCCGCTTTTTCCAGGGCCTGAACGACGCCATCCTCACCCTCACCGGCTGGATCATGCTGCTGGCTCCGGTGGGCGTGGCGGGCCTCGTGGCCGCCGTGGTGGCCGAAAAGGGTCTGGCCGTTCTGCTCCCCATCTTCCGGTACGCCCTCACGGTAATCCTCGGCCTTCTGATCCATGCGAGCGTGACCCTGCCCCTGGTGCTGGCCCTGCTGGGCCGCCGGTCCGCCCTGGGGCTCTTTCACCAAGTGAAGGGCGCCCTGGCCGTGGCCTTCTCCACGGCCTCCAGCTCGGCCACCCTGCCGGTGACCCTGGAGCTCGTAGAAAAGGAGGCCGGCGTCCGCCCTGAGGTGGCCGGCTTCGTGTTGCCCCTGGGCGCCACCATCAACATGGACGGCACCGCCCTGTATGAGGCCGTCGCCGCCCTGTTCATCGCCCAGGCCTACGGCATCTCCCTGTCGCTGCCCGCCCAGGCCGTGGTCTTCCTGACCGCCACCCTGGCCGCCATCGGAGCCGCCGGGATCCCCAGCGCCGGTCTGGTGACCATGACCCTGGTGCTTAAGGCCGTGGGCCTGCCCCTGGAGGGCATCGGCCTGATCCTGGCCGTGGACCGGTTCCTGGATATGCTCCGCACCACCGTCAATGTCTGGGGCGACTGCATCGGGGCCGCCCTGGTGGACCGATGGGTCAACCCCCTCAGGGGATCGTCCTGACCACCGGCCGAAAGTTGCCCAGGAGGACCGAAAAACCCGGGAATCCTCCCTTCCTGAGCACTCGGGCAGCAGACCCCGGGGTCGGCGGACGATCCATTGCCCTCTGGAGGGCCGGAAAGCGCGGGAACCACCGGCCAAGGGAAGGCGCCACTTGCGAGGGGCTCTGGAAACCCTGGGATTCACGCGGTCCCTCTCCGGTTCCGCGCTTCTGGTCCTCCAGAAGGAATCCAGGGGCTGAACGGTCCCCCGGGGCCCCCGGCCTCCCTGGTCCCTTCCAGGGCTTTTCCTGAGATCGCAAAGCAGGCCCGGGAAAGCAGGAACTGGCCGTAACCCTCCCTCTGGTCGGTGAGCGCGAGCATCATCTACGGATAGCAGAAACAGGCGGCCACCCTCCCCGGTGGACCTGTCTCCGCCCTGGGCGGGAAATTCGGGTGGGGGTGCCCCTTGATACCTCAAGGAGAACGAACTGTCCTCCCGCCTCCGCCCTGGACGGAAGATCTGGGTGGGGAGGGGGAAGTCCAGTACGGGTTCCTCCGGAGACCGGTTCGGACGGGGGAAGGGGTTCTGATTTGGAGGAGAGGCTGCGTCCTCAGCCCCGGCGGTGGTTTCCCTTTCCGGCTGTCCTCGGGTTTCTGTTCCTGGCCGATATCCCAAGCGGTGTCCTCATCCTGGACGGTGGCTTCCCTTTCCCGGGTCCCGGTGCGTTCCCGGGTGAGGAATGCCGGGGGGAGGAAAGCAGTGCCGGGGCACCGCACTCCAAAAGGGCCGGGGCAACCCGGTCCAGACAATATGGAGTGCGGCGACCTGTCGCCGCTTTGGTTTTAGGAAAGCGGTGCTGGAGCACCGCACTCCAAAAGGGGGATCGCCGGGCAATTCCCTGGAATTCCTATTCCCGACCCTGGGGGGAACATCGTTCGGCATAACGACCCTCTCCCCCATTTCTCCTCCGGGGCCCCCGGGGATTTTCAGGGAAAATCCCGTGGGGTGGGTCCTGTAGGAGCGCCTTCAGGCGCGACCCCCCTTCTCCTGGAGAAAGGAAAGCGGTGCCAGGGCACCGCACTCCAAAGGAAAAATCCCGTAGGAGAGGTTTTTTCTCCCCGCTCTCCCCTCCCATCCCGGAAGGGGGAAGGGAAGTTGTCCCGTGCAGGGAGGGAAGAAACCGCTGGGATCCCACCCGCAGCAGGGAGAAACGCCGGACCCCCGGTGGCTGGCCTTCACCCGGACGGCCTGAATCCGAAGGGATCCCGTCCGCAGAGGGGGAAACGGCAGAAGGATTCTATCCAGGGGCAAGGAAGAAGAACGGAAGGTCGTGCCGGCCGGGGCCGAGCCTGGCTTGCCTTCTCATCACTCGTGAGGGGAGCCCATC
>CAZXAO010000002.1:0-29008 GCA_964638465.1 uncultured bacterium
CGGGAACGACTGTATCAGCTGGGGTTGAGTTCCGCCCGGGTGGGCGGCTACCTCCGCACGGCCCTCTACGGGACCGACGCCACCACCCTGAAGATCGGCGGCGACGAGTACCCCATTCGGGTCCATCTGGAGAACCGGGACCGAAAGGACCCGGCCATCCTGCAGGCCCTCACCCTGCCCACGCCCCGGGGCCCTGTGTACCTGGCCGACCTGGCCACCCTGGAACGGCGATTGGGCCCCCTGAGCCTGGAACACAAGAACCGGGAACGGGTGGTCCGCGTTCAGGCCGAAACCTTCGGCCGACCCCTGGGCGCCATCGCCCGGGATGTGGATCGGGCGATCCGCAACCTGGCCCTGCCTCCGGGGGTGCGGGTGGAGATCTCGGGCACCGTGAAACGGCAGCGGGAATCCTTCGCCACGTTGTTCAAGGCCCTCCTGGGCGGCACCCTGCTGGTGTACCTGGTGATGGCGGCCCTGTTTGAGTCCTTCCTGGACCCGCTGCTCATCATGTTCTCGGTGCCCTTCGCCTTTACCGGCAGTTTCCTGGTGCTCTACCTCACGGGCACACCCCTGTCCATGATGGCCTTCGTGGGGATGCTCATGCTGGTGGGCGTGGTGGTGAACAACGCCATCGTGCTCCTGGATTACATCCACCTGCTCCGGGCCCGGGGGCTTCCGCTGGCAGAGGCCGTGGTGCAGGGAGGTCGGCGGAGGCTCCGGCCGGTGCTTATCACCGCCCTTACCACCGTATTCGGGATGGTGCCTCTGGCCCTCTCCCGGGCCGAAGGAGCCGAAATGTGGAGCCCCTTCGGCGTGGTGGTCATCGGGGGACTGCTGTTCTCCACCCTGGTGACCCTGGTGTACATCCCCACCCTGTACGCCTGGGTGGCGGGCTGGCGTCGGTCCGGTAAAATTTAGAGGATACCTGCGGAGGGTTGCGCCGAACGGGTAAGGCAGCGGATTTGAAATCCGCCGGGGCGTAAGCCCCTTGGGGGTTCGAGTCCCTCACCCTCCGCCTTCGCCCTTTGAAACCCACATACCCGTTCCTCTACTGTCCGTACTGCGGAACCCGGCTGGAGCGTCGCCTCCACGAAGATCGGGAACGCCCCTACTGTCCCCGGTGCCGTCGCTGGATCTACGAGAATCCCCTGCCCGCCGTGGCCGCCCTGGTGTATCGGCCCGGAGAGGGTGTGCTCCTGGTCCAACGCGGGGTGCCGCCCCGGGTGGGCGAGTGGGCCCTGCCCTCCGGCTTCCTGGAACTGGACGAAGACCCGGAACAGGCGGTGCTCCGGGAACTGGCCGAAGAGACCGGCCTGGCGGGCACCGTGGTGCGTCTGGTCGGCGTTTCCTCTCAGAAAAGCCGGTTCTATGGCCGCGTGGTGGTCATCGGATACCAGGTCCACAGTCCGGAGGGGGCACCGGTCCCCGGGGACGACGCCTCGGCGGCCGCCTTCTTCCGGGAGCCACCCCGATTGGCCTTTGACGCCCACCAGCGGCTCCTGGGCCTTTTCCTGAACCAACTCCGGGACCATGCAGAGTTTTGATGTACTGGTGATCGGCACGGGCATTGCCGGGGGCACGGCCGCCCTGCGCCTGGCCCAGGCCGGGTTCTCCGTGGGGGTGCTCACCAAGGCCCGGCAGCCCGAAGAGACGGCCACCCGGCTGGCTCAGGGAGGCATCGTGTTCCAGGGAGAGGGGGATCCCGAGGCCCTGGTTCAGGACATCCTGCAGGCAGGGGATGGTGCCAGCCTGCCGGAGGCCGCCCGCCTCGTGGCCACCGAGGGACCCCGCCTGCTCCAGGAACTCCTGATCCATACGCTGGGCATCTCCTTTGACCCGGCCCCAGGAGGCTTCCACCTCACCCGGGAGGCTGCCCACTCCGTGCCCCGCATCCTGCATGTGGGCGACGAGACCGGCCAGGCCATAGAAAGGGCCCTGATTCGCTACCTGAAGGACCAGCCGAACCTCCAGCTGCTCCCGGATCACCTGGCCCTGGACCTGATCACGCCCGAACACCACAGCACCAATCCCCTGGATCGGTACGCACCGGACCAGGTGGTGGGGGTCTATGCCTATCACCGCAGGGACCGGCGGGTGCACCGGTTCCTGGCCCGGGCCGTGGTGCTGGCCACCGGCGGTCTGGGCCAGATCTACCTGCACACCACCAATCCCCCCGGGGCCACCGGCGATGGTTTTGCCATGGCCTATCGGGCCGGTGCCCGGCTCATCAACATGGAGTACATCCAGTTCCATCCCACGGCATTGTACAGCGAGGAAGAGCAGAACCTGCTCATCACCGAGGCCATGCGGGGCGAGGGGGCGGTGCTCAAAACCCCGGACGGCGAACCCTTTATGGAGAAGTACCATCCAAGGGGTTCCCTGGCTCCCCGGGACGTGGTGGCCCGGGCGATCCACGAGGAGATGACCCTCCACGGGTACCGGTATGTGCTCCTAGACATCGCCTCCTACCGCCCACCGGACTTCATCCGACGACGGTTTCCGGGCCTGTACCGCCGGCTCCTGGAGCGCGGGATTGACATCACCCGTCAGCCCATCCCGGTGGTACCGGTGGTCCACTTCGCCTGCGGTGGGGTGAAGACCGATCTCTGGGGCCGGACCCGGCTCCAGGGGTTGTACGCCGTGGGCGAGGTGGCCTGCACCGGCCTCCACGGTGCCAACCGCCTGGCCTCCACCTCCCTGCTGGAGGGGCTCGTCTTCGGCGACCGTGTGGCCCGGGCCCTTCAGCAGGACTTTCCAGCACTGGGAGATCCCACCCGCTACGCCATCCCGGACTGGGTGGACACGGGCACCGAAGACCCGGATCCCGCCCTGATCCAGCAGGACTGGGTGACCCTCAAGCACATCATGTGGAACTATGTGGGGGTGGTGCGGACCCGCGAGCGGCTCTCCCGGGCCGTCCGGGACCTCCGGCACCTGTGGCTGGAGGTTGAAAACTTCTACCGCCATACCCGCCTCTGTCCCCGGCTCATTGAACTCCGCAACGGCCTCCAGACCGCCCTGGTGGTGGCCCGGTCGGCCCTGCGGAATCCGGAGAGCCGGGGCACCCACTTCCGCCGCGATTGACTCGCCTGGATTCTGGTCGCTCCTGTCTTGCCCCCTGCCGGGAGCAGGCGTAACATTGGAGGTTCTGAAATCCAAGGCCCGGTGCCACTCCGGGCCGCGTGGAGGTGCGTATGCCCAGAACCTTTACCGTGACCCTTCCCGACGGGACCCGCAAGGCCTACCCCGAGGGCACCCGGCTCCTGGACATCCTGCACGACCTTCGCCCGGAGACGGGCGAGTACCCCATCGTGGCGGCCCATGTGGACCACAAACTGGTGAGCCTGCACTACCGACCGGTGGACGACATTCACCTGGAATTCGTGGATCAGTCCTCCCTGGACGGCATCCGGGTGTACGAGCGGAGCGCGGCCTTCCTCCTGACCGCGGCAGCGGCCCGCGTGTTCCCTGGCCAAAAACTCTATGTCCTGCACCACTACAGCAACGGCCTCTATTGCGAGTTTGAACACCGCCGGGAGCTCTCCGAGGACGATTTGCTCCGCCTGAAGGAGACGATGAAAGAGCTGGTGGACACGGACCTGCCCATCGTGCCCCAGGCCATTGACGAGGAAAGCGGGGTCAAGTTCTTCCGCCGGATCCGGAGCCGGGAGGACGCCGTGCTCCTCTTCAAGTACATGCCCGAGCACCAACGCATCTTCGTGTACCGCATGGAGGATTTCATGGACTACTCCTACCTGCCCCTGGTCCCCAGCACCGGCCTGCTCCAGAAGTTTGATCTCCTGCGGTATCCGCCGGGCCTGGTGCTGCTCCTGCCGGAACGCACGGACCCCCGGATGCTCCTGCCCCTGCGCGAGCGGCCCAAACTCTTCAACACCTTTGAGGAATCGGCCCGGTGGGTTCGGATCCTGGGCGTGCAGAACGCCGGGGCCCTGAACCGCCTGATCGCCCGGGGAAATGTGTCGGACTTCATCAAGATCGCCGAGGCCCTTCACGAGAAGCGCATCGCCGCTATCGCCGACGAGATCACCCGGATCCGTCGGGAACAGAACCTCCGCTTCGTGTTCATCGCCGGCCCTTCCTCCTCGGGCAAGACCACCTTTACCAAGCGGTTGGCCATCCAGCTACGGGTGAACGAACTCCAGCCCGTGGTGATCTCCCTGGACAACTACTTCGTGGACCGGGAGAAAACCCCGGTGGACGAGAAGGGCGAGCCCGACTTTGACGCCCTGGAAGCCCTGGACCTGGACCTCCTGGAGGACCACCTGCAACGCCTCTGGCACGGGGAAGAGGTGGAAATCCCGCGGTTCAACTTCAAGACCGGCCGGCGAAGTCCCCGCGGCTGGCGACTCCGGCTCTCCCCCTCCCAGATCGTGCTCATGGAGGGGATCCACGCCCTGAACCCCCGGATCTCCGGTATGGTGCCCGAGGAAGCCCGGTACCGTATCTATGTGAGTGCCCTGACTCAGATCGGCATTGATGCCCACAACCGGATCTCCACCTCGGATACGCGGCTGATCCGCCGCATCGTGCGGGATCACCTGTTCCGGGGCCACACGGCCCTGGATACCCTCCGGATGTGGGGCAATGTGCGGCGGAACGAGGAACGGCAGATCTTCCCGTACCAGGAAAATGTGGACACCATGTTCAACTCGGCACTGCTGTACGAACTGGCGGTGCTCAAACTCTATGCCGAGCCCCTGCTGGAGGAAATCAGCCCGGAGGTGCCGGAATACGCCGACGCCGTTCGGTTGATCACCCTGCTCTCCCACTTCCTGGGGATGCTGCCCACGGAGGTCCCTCCCACCTCCATCCTGCGGGAGTTCATCGGTGGCAGCAGTTTCCGCTACTGAGCGGCGCCGGGGACTGTTCGTCACCGTAGCCCTCACCTTCCTGGCCGCCCTCATCATCGGGCTTCTCGCCCCGATCCTGCCCCTGTTTGCCCGGAACCTGGGGGCCTCCGGCCTCTGGATCGGCCTGATCTTTTCCGGTTCGGACCTGGTCCGGATGTTCCTGGGCCCCTGGGTGGGCCAGCTCTACGACCGGACCGGCAAACCCCGGATCCTGCTCCAGCTGGCCTTTGCCTTCCATTTCCTGGCGGCCCTGCTCTTTGGCCTTGCCCGGGCGTACACCGAACTCCTGTGGGGACGCGTGGCCCAGGGCCTGGCCTCGGGCTTCTTCAATCCGGTGGCGGGCAGTGTGATGGCCCAGGCAGCCCCGGCCCGTCGCCTGTCCACCTATCTGGGCCTGTACGCCTCGGTGTTCTTCCTGGGGTTCGGCCTGGCCCCCGTGGTGGGGGGCTGGATCGCCGATCAGTGGGGAATCCGGGCCGTGTTCCCGGTGGTGGGAACCCTGGCCCTTCTGGGCCTCTCCACAGCCCTGGCCCTGCCCGGTCGGATGGCCCCTGCAGCCCCCGCCGATCGCTCCCCCCGGGCTCCGCTTCGGGCAACCCTCCGGAACCGGGTGATCCAGTCCCTCCTCGTGTATCGCCTGGGATACGCCATGGCCCGCTCTACCCTCTTCACCTTCTTCCCGATCCTGGCCGTGGGGTACGGACTCTCCAAGACCCAGGTGGGATGGATCCTTTCGGTGCAAATCCTTCTGCTCTCGCTCCTGCAGTTCCCTGCGGGTTGGGTCGTGGACCGTGCGCAGCGCAAGGGGGTGCTCCTGCACTTCACCCTCTGGACCACGGGCCTCCTGCTTGCGCTCTTGCCCTGGCTTCAGAGTTTCTGGGCTTTTCTGGGGATGGGCCTGCTCCTCTCCCTGGCGGGCGCCGTGAGCGCCCCTGCAGCCCTGGGCATCGCCGCCCGGGAAGGCCAGCGGTCCGGCACCCTGGCCACGGCCATCAGCGTGAACCAGTCTTCCTTTGCCCTGGGGATGATCGTCGGGCCTGTGGTGTCGGGCTGGGTGTTTGATACCCTGGGCCTCCAGGCCGTGTTTTGGGCTGGCACCCTGTATGTGGTGCTGGACTCCCTGTTCCTGCTCGTGTGGTTCCGGAGGCCGACGGCCCGCCCCTACGCTACCGCATCCACCGATTGAGTGCTCAGGATCTCCCGGACGGTGGCCAGATCCTCCTGGAACACCCGGTCCTCGTGGACCGGCGGGAGCCGTTGCCGCAGGGCTTGATGCAGGGCCCGCACCCGGGGAGCCAGGCCCTCGGGCCCGGCCAGGTCCAGGGCCTGCAGGGCGGCCAGGAGTTCAATGCCCAGCACCTCCCGGGTGTTCTCCAGCACCTGCTGGGCCTTGAGGGCCGCAGTCATGCTCATGGAGACATAGTCCTCCTGGTTCGCCGAGGTGGGCAGGGAATCGGCCGAGGCCGGGTGGGCCAGGGCTTTGTTCTCGGACACCAGGGCGGCCTGGGTCACCTGGAGCATCATGAAGCCGGAATTGACGCCGCCGGCGGGGGTCAGGAAGGCCGGGAGGCCCGAGAGGTCCGGATCCATCAGCCGGAAGGTGCGGCGTTCCGAGAGGCCGGCCAGGGTTGCGAGGGCCAGGGCCAGGTGGTCGGCGGCGAAGGCCACGGGCTGGCCGTGGAAGTTGCCACAGGAGAGTACTTCCCCCTCCGGGAGCACCAGGGGATTGTCGGTGACGGCGTTGATCTCCACCTCCACCACCCGCCGGATGTAGGCCAGAGCGTCGGCCACGGCGCCGTGGATCTGGGGAATGCACCGCAGGGAGTAGGCGTCCTGGACCGGGTGGCGGGGCGAATAGGTGCTTCCCTGGAGCCATTGCCGGAGGCGCTCACCCACCGACCGGGCGCCGGGGTGGGGTCGGAGTTCAAAAACGATGGGATCAAAGGCGCGGGGGATGCCCCGCAGGGCGGACAGGGTGAGGGCGGCGATGGCATGGGCCCAGTCCAGAAGCCGGAGGGCGTCCAGCAGGGTCAGGGCCAGCACGGCGGTGCTTACCTGGGTGCCGTTAATGAGGGCCAGGCCCTCCTTGGATTCCAGGGTCAGGGGGGGCAGGCCGGCTGCCTTCAGGGCCTGGTGGGCAGGCATCCGACGACCCCGGTACACCACCGGTCCCTCGCCGATGAGGGCCAGGGCGATGTGGGCCAGGGGAGCCAGGTCGCCCGAGGCTCCCACGGACCCCCGGGAGGGCACCACGGGCACCAGATCGTGGTTCAGAAAGGCCACGAGCTGCTCCAGGACGGCCACCCGGACCCCGGAGTAGCCGGAGGCCAGGCTGTTGGCCCGGAGCAGCATGGCGGCCCGCACCTGATCCGGCGCCAGCTCGGGCCCCACACCCACGGCGTGGCTCCGCACAATGTTCACCTGCAGCCGGCGGACCTCTTCCGGCGGGATCACCCGATCGGCTAGCCGGCCCACGCCGGTGTTGATGCCGTAGTAGGGACGGTGGGGATCCAGGGTGTCCACCACCTGGCGGCCCCGAAACACCCGCTGGCGAGCCTCTTCGGAAAGGCGGACCGGTTCCCGGTGCCGGGCCACCTGTTCCAGCTGGCTCAGGGTGAGGGTGTGGCCGGTGAGTTCCACCATGCGCGCAGTGCCTCCTGAAGGGAGGGGAGGTCCGGAAAGGATTGTAAACCCTCCAGGGGGGTGTGCCAGTGCAGGGCCCACACGGGCTTACCCAGGGTCAGGGCCATGGTGGCCTCGCTCCGGGTGCCCCGGCTCTCGCCCACGGCGATCACCAGGGACGCCACGGCCACCACCAGGTAGTTCCGGAAGTGTCCCAGCCCGGTACTCAGGGGCACCTGGATGTAGGGGTTGGCCTCCTCGGGCCGGAGGCCAGGCAGGATGCCCACGGTAAGTCCACCGGTTTCGTGGACGCCGCGGCTCACGGCCTCCATGACCCCGCCCAGGCCTCCACACACCACGATGGCGCCGTGCTGGCCCAGGAACCGCCCCAGGTGATAGGCGTCGTGGGCTTCCTCCGGAGAAGGGTCGCTGGGGCCGATGACCGAGACCAGGGGCGAAGAGGGCATGGAAAAGGAAAAGTCGGGGCGAGTGGATTTGAACCACCGACCTCTTGGTCCCGAACCAAGCGCGCTAACCGGACTGCGCTACGCCCCGACCTCAGGGCCTCATATTGTATGCGTCCCCGACGACGGGGGCAAGGAGCACCTTTGCCCGGGGGTGTCGGGCACCAGTCCGAGCCGGGGCGTTCCCCCGCCTGGTCCAGCAACCCGACGATCTGGTTGACCCCTTTTCGGGGACCCCGTAAGATTTGGCGGATGTCGGCACACCAGGACGACACGCCGGTCTCTGCCAGGTCCGGTGGCGGGGATGGGGTTTCCCTGTTCCCACCTCAGATCCCGGCGGCGGAACTCCGCTGGATTCAGAAACACTATCCCCAGGTCAAACAAGCCCGGGAGCGCTGGCAGGCACATCTGCGGGGTTTGCGGATCCACCCCGAACCCCCCTCTTCGGCCCTCATCCAGGTCCGGGCCTGGTACCCGCGCCCCCTGCCCGGTCCCCTGCGGCTCGTGATCCTGGCCCCCGACTGGGCCGGGCTCCTGGATGTCATCACCGGATGGTTTCACCGCCGCGGCTACAACATCACCACCGTGGTGGCCACCGTGCTGAACGGCGTGGGGGTGGTCCACCTGGAGATCCCCCTGGCCACGGAGGAGGAACGGGAGGCGGTCCGACGGGAACTCCGCCGGTTCCGCCGGGTGTTCCAGACCGTGGGAAAGGGCGGCGGTGCCATCCGCCGAATGCTCAGCATCGCCGCCTCCAAACTGGAGATCTTTGATCGCATCCTCCGGGTGTTCCTGCGGTGGAAGGAGCGGGGCATCGGCGAGTATGCCCTGGACGAGAAAACCCTCCAGGACCTCATCTCCGAGGAGGGCGAGGCCGTCAAGTTCATTACGGCCCGCACCATCGCCTACCTGGAAGAGCGCCGGCCGGAGGATCTGGCCAAGCAGATCCTCACCAACTTCTACTTCCAGAATGTCCTCCGGAGCCAGGGACGGGGCGTGCTGGTGAAGGCCGAGAACCTGTGGACCGCCGGGGGCTGGCTCACCGGGGTCACCGTAGCCGGCATGGACACCCATCTCTCCCTGGACGATGTGCTGGACGCCATCCGCTCCTATCTGCCCCACTTCCACCGGGACTACGACAAGCAGTTCATCTCCCGGGATGGCATCACCGTGGTGCGGGTGGAGTTCACGGATCAGATGGGGCGGCCATTGCCGGACAGCGAAATCCCCCGGTTTGAGCATTTCCTGCTGCGTCAGCTCCGGAAGCCGCGTCGCCGCGAACGGGTGAACATCCGCTACGGCATTGAGCTCCTGGGCCGGGTGGTGATCCCCTCCCTGATCCACGAAGCCCAGCGCAGCGGTCTGCCCCAGGTGTACTTCCTGCCCGGGCAGGTGACCCCCGAGGAAGTGGAACTCAAACTGGCCATCGTCAAACCCCTGGAGACCGGTGAGGTGGCGGTGCTGGACCGCGTGGGCGACCTCCTGAGCCGCCTGGAGGGCATCGCCCTGGTCTCGGAGAAGCCCACGAACCAGAGCCGGGGATGTGCCGTCAAGATCCTGACCCTCCGGGCCCAGCTCGGGCAGTTCGCCAACGAGGAGGACATCTACTCGGCGGTCAAGGCGGCCCTCAAACGGGTGATGCCCGAGTTCCGGGACTTTGACGAGGGCATGCGCAAGCTGGACCGGGCCAAACTGGAGCAGGTGGAACGCCTCCTGGAGGCCCGCCGGGAGTCCGACGCCCGCTTTATCCGCGAGTACTTCTTCAGCATGGAAGACTTCCATCGGCTCCAGGCCCCGGTGTCCCACATCGTGGAGGAGATCCGGACGGCCCAGCACACCCTGGAGCGGTTCCAGCGGCGTCGGCATCCCGTGGTCACCGTCCGGGAGACCCCCTATGCCGTGCTGGTGTGCCTGGTGGCCCCTGCAGAACGCACGGAAACCCCGGAGGCCCCGGCGCTGGAGAGTTCCTCCCCTGTTCCGGAGGAGGAAACGGAGGCCCCCGCCCGAAGGGCCGCGCGGGCCCTATACAATAAGACGCTTCAATTGGTGACCCCTCTGGGCGAAACCGTGATCACCCGGGTGGAGGACTACGGCATCTCCATGTTTACCCTGATCAAGCGCAAGGGACACCCCACCGCCCGGGAGGTCCGGATGGCCCTGAAGCCCCTGTTTGCGGAACTCAAGGCGTGGGAAGCCCGCCTTTTGGAGGAAGATCGGGTGAGAACCAAACGGGAGGTTGTGTCATGAAGGTCACGCTATCCGTGATCAAGGCGGATATCGGTGGATATGTGGGGCATTCCGGCATGCACCCCAAACTGGAGGAAATCGCCAATGAGAAACTCCGGGAGGCCCAGAGCCAGGGGCTTCTCATTGACTACTTCGTGACCCGGGTGGGAGACGACCTGCAACTCATCATGACCCACACCCAGGGGGAGAACAGCGAAAAGATCCACCAGCTGGCCTGGGACACCTTCCTGGCCTGCACCGAGGAGGCCAAACGCCTCAAACTCTACGGCGCCGGCCAGGACCTCCTGAGCGACTCCTTCTCCGGAAACATCAAGGGCATGGGCCCCGGGGTCGCCGAGATGGAAATTGAGGAACGCCCCTCCGAGCCCGTGGTGATCTTTATGGCCGATAAGACCTCCCCGGGCGCCTGGAACCTGGTGCTCTACCGGATCTTTGCGGACCCCTTCAACACCGCGGGGCTCGTGATTGACCCCAAGATGCACGACGGGTTCCGGTTTGAAGTCCTGGATGTCTTTGAGAACCAGGCCGTGCTCCTGGATACGCCGGAGGAGACCTACGACCTTCTGGCCCTCATCGGGTCCATTGAGCATTACATCGTGAAGGCGGTGTACAAGAAGAAGGGCGACATCGCCGCCGTTTCGTCCACCACCAAGCTCTCCCTGATTGCGGGCAAGTATGTGGGCAAGGACGACCCGGTGCTCATCGTGCGGGCCCAGAGCGGTTTTCCTGCCGTGGGCGAGATCCTGGAGGCCTTCGCCCGACCCCATCTGGTGCCCGGGTTCATGAGGGGCTCCCACTTCGGTCCCCTCATGCCCGTGCCCTTCCACTACGCCAATACCACCCGGTTTGACGGCCCTCCCCGGGTCATCGCCGCCGGCTTCCAGCTGGCCGACGGCCGCCTGGTGGGCCCGCGGGACCTCTTTGACGATCCCGCCTTTGATCGGGCCCGGGAGCACGCCAACTTCGTGAGCGACTTCCTGCGGCGGATGGGCCCCTTTGAACCCCACCGCCTGGGCGAAAAGGAAATGGAATACACCACCCTGCCCTCGGTACTGGAAAAACTCCAGGGCAGGTTCAAGAAACTGGAGGAGTGACTTCGGATGAGCAACCAGGCCAGGATTGCACGCATTTCGGGCGTTCTCGTGGTGGCCGAAAACATGCGGGGCGCCCGGATGAACGAGATCGTGAAGGTGGGAAAACTCGGCCTCATCGGTGAGGTGATCCGCCTCCAGGAAGACAAGGCCTACATCCAGGTGTACGAGGATACCTCCGGCCTCTTCGTGGGCGAACCCGTGGAACGCACCGGCGAGTCGCTGACCGTGGAACTCGGCCCCGGCCTCCTGACCCAGGCCTTTGACGGCATCCAGCGTCCCCTGGATCGCATCCGCGCCCTCAAGGGAGACTTCGTGGAGCGCGGCGTGGAGGTGCCCGCCCTGGACCGGGAACGGAAGTGGACCTTCCAGCCCACGGTGCAGAAGGGCCAGAAGGTCCGCCTCGGGGATGTGCTGGGGGAAATCCAGGAAACCCACAGCATCAAACATCGGGTGATGGTCCCTCCCAACCTGAAGGGTGTGGTGCACCTGCGCCAGGAGCACTGGGACGAGGAGTTCACCGTCCAGGAGATCCGCCAGGGAGAGTTCACCGTGGAGGACACGGTGGCGGTCCTGAGGGACGCCGAGGGCCAGGACTACGAGGTGCGCCTGGCCCATCGCTGGCCCGTTCGGGTGCCCCGGCCGGTGCGCGCCAAGTTCCCGCCGAACCACCCCCTGGTGACCGGCACCCGGATCCTGGACTTCTTCTTCCCCATTGCCCTCGGCGGCAACGCCGCCATCCCTGGCGGCTTCGGCACCGGCAAGACAGTCACCGAGCAGACCCTCGCCAAGTACTCCCTGGTGGACATCGTGATCTACATCGGGTGCGGCGAGCGCGGCAACGAGATGACCGAGGTGCTCGTGGAATTCCCGGAACTGGAAGACCCGTACCACGGCGGCGCCCTCATGGACCGGACGATCCTGGTGGTGAACACCTCCAACATGCCCGTGGCAGCCCGGGAGGCTTCCATCTACACCGGCATCACCCTCGCCGAGTACTACCGCGACATGGGCTACAATGTGCTGCTCCTGGCGGACTCCACCAGCCGGTGGGCCGAGGCCCTGCGGGAGATGTCCTCGCGGCTGGAGGAGATGCCCGGCGAGGAGGGCTATCCCACCTACCTGGCCTCCAAACTGGCGGAATTCTACGAGCGCACGGGCCGGGTGCAAACCCTGGGTTCCGACGAACGCGTGGGGTCGGTGACCGCCGTGGGGGCGGTGTCTCCTCCGGGCGGCGACTTCTCCGAGCCCGTCACCCAGAGCACCCTGCGGGTGGTGGGCGGCTTCTGGGCCCTGGATACCGACCTGGCCCACCGCCGCCACTTCCCGGCCATCAACTGGCTCCGGAGCTACACCCTGTACTACACCCACATTGAGAAGTGGTTCCTGGAGAATGTCTCCCCCAAGTGGAGCGAACTCCGCACCTGGGCCTCGGAGATCCTGCAGAAGGATGCGGAACTCCAGGAGATCGTGCTGCTGGTGGGTCCCGACGCCCTCCAGGACCACGAACGCCTGACCCTGGAGACCGGGAAACTGATCCGCGAGGGCTTCCTGCAGCAGAACGCCTTTCACGAGGTGGACGCTTCCTGCCCGCTGCCCAAGCAGGCGGGCATGATGGAACTGATCCGCACCTTCTACGAACTGGGAGAACAGGCCCTGGCCCAGGGCACGCCCATTGAGGAGATCGTGTCGCTGCCGGAGATTGAGGAGATCACCCGGATCAAAGAGGTGCCGCCGGAGCAGTTTGAAGCGAAGAAACAGGAGATTGAGGCCGGTCTGAGGCAACGGCTGGGCCTTCAGAAGGCGGCAGTGTAAACGAAGGTGTGCCGACATCGGATGGGGTGGGGGACGCCGCGCCCCGGGCGCGGTGACCCCCACCCCATATATTTTGAGCATGATCCAGCCCCGGTTTCTCCGGCTCTGCCCCAACTGCGGGGGACCGGTCCCGGCCCATCGCCTGCTGCAGGGGCTCCCCTGCGAGCAGTGCCTGCCCGATCCCCCATCTGACGCCGACCTCTGCTCCTCCCTGCGACGGCACGGCCGACTTCAACACCTCACCCCCTTCTGCACCCTCCAGGAACGCCTGTCGGCCTTCCGATCCTTTTTTGAGCAACGGGTGGGCGCTCCCCCCTGGAGTCTCCAGACGACCTGGGCCGTACGCACCCTGCTGGGTGAGTCCTTCACCCTCACGGCCCCCACCGGCGTGGGCAAGACCACCTTCGGCCTGGTGATGGCCAGCTTTCTGCCCGGCCGCTCCTACCTCCTGGTACCCACCCGGCTCCTGGTCCAGCAGGCCGCTGACCGCCTCCGACGGTTCACCCAACGCCCGGTACTGGCCTACACCGGCCGGGAGCGACGGCGCGAGCGGGAGACATTGCTCCAGGCCCTCCAGGAGGGTCGCTTTGACCTCCTGGTGACCACCACCATGTTCCTCTATCGCCACTACACCGACCTGCTGCAACACCACCGCTTTGACTTCATCTTCGTGGATGATGTGGACGCTCTGCTCAAGACCTCCCGGAACCTGGAGTACCTGCTCTACCTGCTGGGCTTTGGTCCGGAGGAGGTCGCCTTAGCGTCAAGGCGTCAAATCTCTCCCGGGGACCAGGAACGCCTGGAACAGGTCCGTCGGAAGCCCCACGGGGTGCTGGCGGTGGCCTCGGCCACGGCCCAGCCCCGTAGCCCCCGGATCCGGTTGTTCCGGAACCTCCTGGGCTTTGAGGTCCAGCGGTCCCGCAGCTTCCTCCGGAACATCGTGGATGTCCGGGAGGAACGGTTCCCAACGACCTCCGAGGAACTCCAGGCGGTGGCCGTGGAACGGGTCCAGCGCCTGGGACCCGGCGGGTTCCTGTACCTGCCCCTGGGGACCGGTCCCGAGGGGGTGAACGCCCTGGTGCATCGCCTGGAAGAGGCCGGGATCCCGGCCCTCTCCTACGAGAGGATGGACGCCCGGGCCCGGGAGGCCTTCCGACGCGGCGAGATCCAGGTGGCCGTGGGGATCAGCCATCCGGCGAACCCCCTGGTGCGGGGCGTTGACCTGCCCGAAGCCGTCCGATATGCCCTCTTCGTGGGCGTCCCCCGACGCCGGTTCCGGGTGGAGATCACCCCAAGGATCCCCCAGCTGCTCAGCCTGCTGACCCTGTTGCGACCCCTGGCTCCCGAACCGGAGACCCTGGACCACCTGGTCCGCCAGCTCCGACGGTTCGCCTGGGTGCCCCCGGAACGGCTGGACGCGTTCCCTCGCGTGCACCGCCTCGTACAGGAGGCCCAGAACCTGCTGCAGGCCCTGCTGAACCGACCGGACTTCCAGGAGCACCTGGAACACCGCGACGACATCGCCCTGGAACGCGAGGAGGACCACTGGGTCCTGGTGGTGGGCGACGCCGTGGGCTATCTGCAGGCCTCTGGCCGCACCTCCCGCCTCTATGCCGGCGGCCTGACCCGCGGCCTCTCCTGGCTCCTGGCGGATCACGCCAAGGCCCTGCAGTCCCTGGAGCGCCGGCTCCGATGGTTTGACCCGGATCTGGAGTTCCAGAACCCTGAGGAGGTGGACCTGGAACGCCTGCTCCGGGAGATTGACCGCGATCGCCAGCGGTACCGGGAGGCCCAAGCGGGCCACGGCCTGGAGGAGGCCCGCCGCCTCCTGAAGACCACCCTGGTGATCGTGGAATCCCCCACCAAGGCCCGGACCCTCGCTTCCTTTTATGGCACCCCGGGCCGCCGGTGGGTCCAGGGGGTCTCTGTCCACGAGATCGCGGCTGCCCACCGGCTCTTCCTCTTTGCCGCCTCCCTGGGCCATGTCACCGACCTGGTGACCCAGCAGGGCGTGTACGGCGTGGAGGTGGAGGATCACCGGATGGTACCCCTCTACGACACCCTGAAGCGATGCCCCGACGGCACCGCCGTGGTGGACCAGCCCTGCCCGAAGCGCCAGTCTCCCGAGCAGGACAAACTCACCCTGCTGGAGGCCCTGCGGCGGGTGGGCCTGGAGGTGACCGAGGTCCTGGTGGCCACGGATCCCGATACCGAGGGTGAGAAGATCGCCCACGACCTTATGGCCACCCTGCGGCCGTACCATCCCCGGATCTACCGCATTGAGTTTCACGAGATCACCCGGCGGGCCTTTGAAGAGGCCGTGACCCGACGCCGCGACCTGCTGCATCCTCGGGTGCAGGCCCAGATGGTTCGCCGGATCGCCGATCGCTGGGTGGGGTTCGCCCTGTCGGCGGCCCTCCAGCAGGCCCTGGGTAGCCGCCGCCTCTCCGCGGGCCGGGTCCAGACCCCGGTGCTGGGCTGGGTGATTGAACGGGATCAGGAACGCCGGAAACGCCACTGGAGGCTGACCCTGGAGGCCGCCGGTGTGCCCCTGACCCTTACCAGCCCCCGCCGGGAACAGGCCGAGGCCTGGCAGAACGCCCTGCCCCGGGCCCGGGTCCAGGTGGAACGCCCCCTGGTGCGCACCCTGACCCCTCCACCTCCCCTGACCACCGATGCCCTCATCACCGAGGCCTCTCGCCGGCTCCGGTTCTCCGCCCAGCACACCATGACCCTGGCCCAGGAGCTCTTTGAACACGGCCTCATCACCTACCATCGGACGGACTCCACCCATGTGAGCGAGGCCGGCCACCGGGTGGCCCGGGAGTACCTCCGGGAACACCACCTCCTGGACCTCTTCCATCCCCGAACCTGGTCCGGTGAGGGGGCCCACGAGTGCATCCGTCCCACCCGTCCCCTGGATGCCGACGGCCTGGCCACCCTGCTCAACGAGGGGATGCTCCCCCTGGAACACCCCCGGGATGCCCTTCGGCTCTATCGCCTGATCTTCCAGCGTTTCCTGGCCTCCCAGAGCCGGGAAGCCCGGGTGGCCTACGCCCGCGTCCGCGTGGACCTGCCCGATACCCACGCGGAAACCGAGGTGCCCGAACGCATCCTGGAGGAAGGATTCCTCCGCTTCCTGCCCCTGAAGACCACAGAGGTTCGGCCCGACGCCGGCCTGCGGGTACGGGAACTCCGGGCTGTACCCGCCGCCACCCCCTACACCCAGGGGACCCTGATTGCCGAGATGAAGCGCCGCGGCATCGGCCGGCCGTCCACCTACGCCAAGATCGTCCAGACCCTCCTGGACCGGCGGTATGTGGTGGAACGCCGGGGGTTCCTGTTTCCCACTCGCCTGGGACACCGCGTGTATGCCTACCTCCGGCGTCGCTTTCCCCTGTATGCCAGCGAGGCCTTCACCCGCATCCTGGAGGAACGCATGGACCGGGTGGAAACCGGTCAGCAGGATCCCGTGGAGGTGCTCCAGGATCTGGTGCAGGCAGCGCCCCTGCCCGGCCTGGCCCGGAAACGCAGAGAATGAACCGAAAACTCCAGGCCGCTGTCCGGGTACACCGGGGATGGATCCGGCGGCACCTGACCGACACGGGCGGGCTCCTGGCCTCTGTGGCCTACCGACCGTACCAGAAGGTCTGGCTCCGGGACCACGCCCTGGTGGCCCGATCCCTTCTCCGCTGGGAGGCCTGGCCTGAGGTACGCCGTGCAGCCCGGTTCAGCGCCAGGATCCTGACCCGGGAAGCGCCGCGTATGGCCCGTGCTGCCACACTGCCCCGGGACCATCCCGAGGCCCTATCCGAGGCGAACCATCCCCGGGCCCGCTATCGTCCCGACGGCTCCTGGATCCGGGAGCCCTGGGCCGAGCGCCAGTACGACGGTGTGGCCCTGAACCTCTGGTTCCTGGCCGAGGTGGCCCGGCGGACCGGCCGGTGGCCCGTGTCCCTGGAGGTGGCCGAGATCACAGCCCGATACCTCGTGCGCTTCTGGCCCGAGCCCTGCGCTGGCCCCTGGGAGATGTACGACGACGCCCGCCACACCTGGACTCTGGGAACCATCTACCGCGCCCTCCAGGCCGTGGCTCCCTGGTTCCCCTGGGCCGACGCCGAGGCCCAACGGATACACCGGTTCCTGGAAACCCACCTGGCCCCTGGAGGGTGGCCCCGGAAGATGCTCCGCCGGGGAAGGCCGATGGGCTGGGATGCCGCCACGCTGTTCCTGTTCCTGGACCTGGAGGTCTGGTCCGCCGATTCCCGGGCCCGGGCTTTCCTCCGTGTGCTTCGGGCCTGGCTCTCGCCCGACGGTGTGAGGTTCCGGCGTTTCGTGGTCCCGGAACTCGGCGTGCGGGACCGGTACTTCGGGGGAGGAGTCTGGCTCATCACATCGGTGTGGGCCGCCCGGCTGGCCCTGCGCTGGGGGGATCCGGCACCCGCCCAGCACCTCCTGGAGCGGCTTCCCGAAGGCCCACTGCCGGAACAATGGCCCGGGACTGCCTGGGACCCGGCAGGCCGGTTCTACTGGCAGATCAAGAGCCGGCGGGAGAACCAGGGAGTGCCCGGTCCTGCCCGTCCCCTGGCCTGGAGTCATGCCGCACTCCTGGACCTGCTCCACGACCTGGCCACCCGGTGAATCCCCACCGGGCATACAATAGGGTTCAGCGAACGAGGAGGTTTCCCTGATGCTTGCCTGGATACTCTCGTGGAGCCTGGTGGCCGGAACCCCGGGACCCCTGATCCCGCCGGTTCCTCCCCGGGCCCTTTCCCCCCTGTGGCAGGCCCCTCCGGGCCGCCAGCCTCTGTCCCCCTGGAGTCCCAACCTGAACCTCATTCCCCAGCCGGAGAACGCCTCGCAGAACGAGACCAGCGTGGCCCAGAGCGGCTTTCGCCTGGTCGCCGCCTGGAACGACTATCGGGGAGACTCCGGGGTCACGGTGGGCGTGGCCTTCTCCCGCACTGCCGGCACCTCCTGGAGCCCGAACCAGTTCCCTCTGGAAAACTCCCCCTTCCCGGAGGAGGGGGATCCGGTGGTAGCCTTTGCCGGTGGCGATACTGTGTACCTGGTGGGCATCGCCTTTGATCGGGACGAGGGGGTGGGCGACATTGTAATGTCCCGCTCCTTGGACGGAGGTCAGACCTGGGGGCCGGTGGAGAACCTCACTCAGACCCCCTACGACTTTGACGACAAGTGCTGGATCACCGCATACCACGACACCCTCCTGGTGGTCTACGCCTCCTTCGGCTCCTCCTGGGGGATTCATCTTCTGGTCTCCACGGATGCGGGGGAAACCTGGCAGGGGCCCTATCTCGTGAACTGGAGTGGGAACGGGGCCATCCCCCGGATGGACGCCCAGGGCCGGCTCTATGTGCTCTGGGGGTTGGACAGTCCCTCCAGCGGAGCGTATACCGACGGTATCTGGCTGAAGGTCTCAGAAGACCTGGGTCAGTCCTTTGGTCCCCTGAAGTGGGTGGCCAACCTCACGCCGGACACGCTCCTGCCCTGGCGAGCCCCGGCCCTGCCGGCCTTCCAGGTGGACCGGGATTCCGGGTACCTGTATGTGGCCTACACCCATCTGGAGGGGGATTCCAGTCGCGTGTACTTCAAGCGTTCTCTGGATGGGGGCGAGAGTTTTGAGGCCCGGGTGGCCGTCGCCCCCAACGAACCCGGCCACCAGATCTTTCCCGCCCTGGCCATAGATGCCGAGCATCGGGTACACCTCTTCTACCTGCGGGTGCGCCCTCAGGGACCGGAATGGCTGGTTTCCGCCTGGCATGTGGTCTCGGAGGACTATGGCCTCACCTGGAGCACGCCCACCCTGGTCTCGGATACCGAGGCGACCCCCGCCTGGGACGCCTTCATCGGGGACTACATGGAGGCCACGGCCAACGCAGGCTTCGTGGGCCTCGTGTGGCCCCAACGGGGCCCCTTCAGCGACGATGTGTGGTTCAGCCGCCAGGTGCTGGATACGGTGCCACCCGGGGTGATCGTGGCCTACGACTTTGCAGGGGATACCGTGAACCCCTCGGATACCCTGTGGATCCGGCTGGCGTATCCGGATCCCGGGGATGTGGCTGTGGTGCACCTGCTGCTGGTGGATTCCCTGGGTCTCTTTGTGGACTCCCTGATGGAGATCGTGGGGCCGGAAACCCTGGTGACCTGGGTGCCCGGTGCACGCCGGGATACCCTGGGCCCCTTCCGGATCCTGGCCGTGGCCCACGACATCGCCTGGAACGCCGGCACCGACACCGGCGCAGCCTTCCACCTGGTGACCACGGGCGTTCAGGAACCCCGGGTGTCCCTGCCCGCTCCCGGCGTACGGTTCTGGCCCAATCCCTTTGGCCAGGTGCTCTATGGCACAGGCGTGCAGGTCCCTGTGGAGGTCTGGGACCCCCAGGGTCGCCTTGTGGCCCGGCTGATGCCCCAAAACGGCCGGTTCCGGTGGGCCGGCAGGGGCTTCAACGGTCGTCTACTCCCCCCGGGGGTGTACATCCTCCGGCAGCCTGGCCACCCCGGTGTCCGGGTGCTCAAACTCCGGTAGCTCTCCAGCCCGGCGGGATCCTACCTTCCCCGATTCCCCGGGAACCGGTGTCCGCGGTAGGTCCGGTTCCCGGGAACCGTTTCCTGGTTGAGAGCCCACCAAAGCCGACCTATTGACTTAACTAAGGCCCGCATGGACAATTAGGGGCTATGCAGAGGACCCAACCCTGGAGAAACCCATGAACCTGATCACAGGCGTGCTTTTGGAAACCTGGAACCTGCTTCGGGAGATGGCCCCGTACCTGCTTCTTGGGTTTGCGGTGGCCGGGGTGTTGCATGTGCTGATCCCCGCCGACTGGATCGAGCGGCACCTCTCCCGGAACCGTCTGGCCAACCTGGTGAAGGCCACCCTCTTTGGGGTGCCCCTCCCCCTGTGTTCCTGTGGCGTCATCCCGGTGGCGGCCCACCTGAAAAAGGCCGGGGCCAGCCGGGGGGCCGTGGTGTCCTTCCTGGTGTCCACCCCCACCACGGGCGTGGACTCCATCCTGGCCACCTATGCCCTGCTGGGGCCCCTCTTTGCCCTGTTTCGGCCGGTGGCAGCCTTCGTGTCCGGCCTGGTGGCCGGTGGACTGGCTGCCCTCTGGGGGGATCGGGAGAACGAGGCCCCATCGGTGCGGGGCGAGATGTGTGTCTCCTGCGGAACCCCGGGCCACGAACGCCAGACCTGGCTCCAGAAACTGGTTGCCGGCACCCGATACGCCTTTTACGACCTCGTGGCCGATGTGGGTCGGTGGATCCTGCTGGGCGTGGTGGCCGGGGGCCTCATCGCCTTCCTCGTGCCCTCCACCTGGATTGAAACCTACCTGGGCAGGGCCTGGCTTGCCTACCCCCTGATGTTGCTTGTGGCCACACCCATGTATGTGTGCGCCACGGGGTCCATCCCCATCGCCGCAGCCCTGGTGATGAAGGGCATGACCCCCGGGGCCGGCCTCATCTTCCTGATCGCCGGGCCGGCCACCAATACCGCCACCCTCGCCTTCGTGGGCGGTAAACTGGGCCGCCGGACCCTGGGGATCTACCTGACCACCATCGTGGCCCTGGCTTTGGGGTTTGGACTGCTGTTTGATGGCCTCTGGACCCTCCTGGGACGGGATACCGCCCTGCTGGAGGGAGGGATGCGGATGTTGCCCGAAACCGTGAAGACCCTTTCGGCCGTGGTCCTGCTGGGGCTGATCCTGGTGGGCCTCTGGCCGAAGAAAACCGAGGAGGTGAGCGGCATGGGACTGCTCCTGCGGGTTCCTGATATGACCTGTGACCACTGCAAGGCCCGCATTCAGAGCGCACTCCTGGCCCTGGAGGGGGTCCAGGAGGTGCGGGTGGACCTGAAGTCCAAGCAGGTGGAGGTCTCGGGTGAGGTGCCCCGGGACCGGGTGATTCAGGCCATCCAGCAGGTGGGCTACACCGTGGAAGAGTAGTCCACGCCTGCGGGCCCGATCGGTCGCGTTGCGGGTGGAACGGCTGGGGGGCGGCCCAAACGGGCCGCCCCCCAGCCTTCTTTACAGGTTCCGGGAACTGGAATGACCCGGCATGAACCGGGCCTGGGGATCCAGATAGGTCTTGACGCTGTTGATGGCAATGGCCGCCTGGCCAAACCCCACGGCCAGGAGCTTCAGGTTGCCCATCCCCTCCACATGGACGGCGTCCCCGGCCGCAAAGACCCCCGGTAGATTGGTTTCCATCCGGGGGGTGACCCGGATGTACCGCCCCTCAAAGACCAGGCCCCACCGCTTGATGGCCCCCGGATCCGTCTTGAACCCCAGGGCCAGGATGACGGCATCCACCGCCAGGGTCTCCTCCTCCCCGGTCTGGTTCTGGAAGATCACGGCTTCGGTCACCCGTTGGCCGTCTCCCCGGACTTCCTTGAGTTCATAGTGGGTTTTGACGGTCACGCCGGAAGCAAACAGGGCCCGTACGCTGGCCTCGTGGGCCCGGAACCCCTCCCGTCGGTGGATCAGCGTGACCTCCCGGGCCACCGGTTCCAGGGTCAGGGCCCAATCTACGGCGGAGTCGCCGCCCCCCACCACCAGCACCCGCTGGTCCTTGAGGCCCCCGGGGTCCTTCAGGAAGTAGAACACCCCTTTGCCCTCGTACTCCCGCACCCCCGGGCGATCCAGGGTATTCGGCCGAAAGGCCCCCACGCCGGTGGTAATCAGCACGGCCCGACCCCGATGGGTCCTTCTGGAGGTCCGGACCTCGTAGGTGCCGTCGTTGAGGCGGCGCAGTTCCTCGGCCCGCTCGCCCAGTACGAACTCCGGCTGGAAGGTCTGCGCCTGCTCAATCAGCCGTTCCACGAGCTCCCGGGCCCGGATCCGGGGGAAGCCGGCCACATCGTAGATGTACTTCTCCGGGTACAGGGTGACCAGCTGGCCCCCCAGTTGATCCAGGGCCTCAATCACCCGGACCGACAGGTCCCGGAGCCCGGCATAGAAGGCGGCAAACAGGCCCACGGGCCCGCCGCCAATGATCAACAGATCCCTGTGCTCTTCCGTCATCTTGCTCACACTCCTTCGTTGGACTGAACGAACCGGGCCGATGGGTTCCCCTTACCGGTTCGGAATGTGGATGGCCCGGCGATGGACATTCTCTGCGGCTTCCATCAACACCTCCGACAGGGTGGGATGGGGATGAACCGTGAGCCCCAGGTCCTCGGCCGTCGCGGACATCTCTATGGCCAGGGTTGCCTCCCCGATCAGGGAGGACGCCTCCGGCCCCAGGATGTGCACCCCCAGGATCTCGTCGGTTTCTGGGTGGGCCAGGATCTTGGCGAACCCCGTGGATTCCCCGTAGGTGAGGGCCCGGCCGTTGGCCAGGAAGGGGAACCGGCCCACCCGGACCTCGCCGAAACGCTGGCGGGCCTCCTCCTCGGTGAGGCCCACGGAGGCCAGCTGGGGCTCGGTATAGACCACCGAAGGCATGGCCTGGATATCGTACGCCGTGGGCAGGCCCGCGATGGCCTCGGCCGCCACCACCCCTTCCCGGGAGGCCTTGTGGGCCAGAAGCGGCGGCCCGGCCAGGTCACCGATGGCATAGATGTGCGGGACCGCCGTTTGCATCCGGCGGTTCACCGGCAGGAAGCCCCGTTCATCGGGTTGAAGCCCCACGGCCTCCAGGCCCAGCCCCCGGGAGTTGGGCCGTCGGCCCACGGCAACGAGCAGAACCTCTCCCTCAAAGGTTTCCGTGCGGTTCCCCAGGGTCACCGTCAGGCGGAGCCCCTCCCTGCCCCTGTCCAGGCCGGTGGCCCGGGCCCCGGTGAAGATCTCTATGCCCTGGCGTTTCAGGGCCTTTTCCAGTTCGCGGGCCATCTCGGCGTCCATCCCCGGCAGGATCTGGGGCATCAGTTCAAAGACCTGCACCTGGCTTCCGAGATGGCGATACACATAGGCGAACTCCAGGCCGATGGCGCCAGCGCCCAGGACCAGCAGTTTCTCGGGGACCCGGGGCAGGGCCACGGCCTCGTCGGAACTCCAGACCCGCTCCCCATCAAACTCAAAGCCTGGCAGTTGCACCGGACGGGACCCCGTGGCCAGGATCAGGTGTTCTGCGGTCACCGTACGGATCTCTCCCCCGGGGGTCACCACCTCCACGGTATGAGGGTCCACCAGCCGGGCGGTCCCCTGGAGCCCCTCCACGCCGTTGGCGCGCCAGAGGCTCTGCACCCCTTTGACGAGGCGGTTCACGATGCCGTCCTTCCACCGTCGCAGCCGATCCAGGTCCACGCCCTGGTCCTCCAGGTGGAGACCCATCTGCTTGCGGGCGTGGGCCGACTGGACCCGCAGGTGGGCGGCGTGCAGGAGGGCCTTCGTGGGGATACACCCTACATTCAGACACACCCCGCCCACATACTGCTTTTCTACCACCAGGGTTTTCTTGCCCAATTGACCCAGTCGGATGGCCGCCACATACCCCCCAGGGCCGGCACCAATCACCACCACCTCGTAGTCGTATGCCATCGTTGACCTCCGGTTCCGTGTCTAAATCTACAGCATGAGGAGTTCGGGCGTTTCCAGGTACCGGATCAAATCATTCATGAAGTACGCAGCCTGGGCGCCATCGGTCACCCGGTGGTCAAAACTCAACGAGAGATAGGTCATCTGGCGGACCTGGATCTCGCCGTTTCGCACCACCGGCCGGGGCTGGATCCGGTGAACCCCCAGGATGGCCACCTGGGGGTAGTTGATCACCGGAAAGGAGAAGAGTCCCCCGATGGACCCGATGTTGGTGATAGAAAAGGTGCCCCCTTCTACATCTTCCAGGGTGAGGCGTCCCTCGCGGGCCCGCTGGGCCTTGTCGGCGATCTCCCGGGCCAGATCTAAAAGCCCCTTCTCTTCGGCGTGGTGGATCACCGGCACCACCAGACCCTGGTCCGTGGCCACGGCGATGCCAATGTGATAGGCGTCGTGGAGCAGAATCTCCTGGGCATCGTCGTCCACCGTGGCGTTGAACTCAGGGTGTTTCCGCAGGGCCGCGATGACCGCCTTGAGGATGAAGGGCAGGTACGAGAGTTTCACGCCCTCGGCCTCGGCCACCGGCAGGAGCCGCTCCCGCAGGGCCACGAGACGGGTCAGGTCCGCCTCGTCCACATGCAGGGTGTGCACGGCCCGGTCCTGGGAGGTCCGCAGGCGTTTGGCGATCTCCCGACGGAGCCCCCGAAAGGGGACCCGCCGGGCCCCGGTGGTGGGGGTGGGTGCCACCGGTTTCCGGGCCTGGAGGGCCTCGGCGAACCGCTGGACATCCCGTTTTTCAATCCGGCCGCTGGGCTTGGCCGGCGTCACCTGGCTCAGGTCAATGCCCAGTTCCCGGGCGAGTTTGCGGGCCGCCGGGGTGGCCCGCACCCGGCCTGACGGAGCAGCGGGGACTTCGGGGGGAGAGGGAGCCGCCGGCGTCGGCGCGCTCGCCGGCTCCTGTGGGGCTGTCTCCGGGCGTGCCCCCACCGGTGCCTCGGCAGCCACCCGGGCCGGGTCCTCGCCGGGCTCGGCGATCAGGGCGATGGCCTCGTGGACCGGCACCACGGTACCCTCCGGCGCCAGGATCCTGGCCAGAGTGCCCTCATAGGGCGAGGGGATCTCCACCGTGACCTTTTCGGTCATCACCTCCACCAGGGGCTCGTTTTTCCGGATGGGTTCGCCCTCGGCCTTAAGCCAGCGGACGATCTCCCCCTCCACCACGCTCTCGGCGATCTCAGGGAGTTTCAGGATCTTGGCCATGGTACCTCCTCAGGGGATCAGGTTCAGGGCGCGTTTCACCCCCCGGAGGATCCGTTCCGGGGTGGGCAGGTAATGGGCTTCCAGGGCGTAGGGGAAGGGAGTATCCCAGCCGGTGACCCGCACGATGGGCCCATCCAGGTCGTCCACGGCTCGTTCGGCGACGAAGGCGGCGATCTCTGAGGCCACGGAGAGAATACGGGGGGCTTCCACCACGATCACCAGCCGGCCGGTTTTGGCGACGGATTTCAGTAGCGTGGGGCCGTCGTAGGGCAGGAGGGTCCGGAGGTCCAGGATCTCCGCCTGGATCCCCTCGGCCTGGAGTCGTTCGTTGGCCTTGAGCACCGTATGGAGCATGGCCCCGTAGGACACGATGGTCACATCCGACCCTTCCTGCACCACCCGGGCCTGCCCCAGGGGGATGGTGTACTCGCCCTCCGGGACCTCCTCGCGGAGGCCGAAGTAGATCTTTTTGGGTTCTAGGAAGACCACGGGGTCCTCGTCGCGGATGGCAGAGATCAGGAGGCCCTTGGCCTCGTAGGGGGTGGAAGGGATCACCACCTTGAGCCCCGGGATGTGGGCGAAAAGGGCCTCCGGGCTCTGGGAGTGGTACAGGCCGCCCTTGACGCCGCCCCCGTATGGCGACCGGATCACCAGGGGCACCGAGAACTGACCCCCGGAGCGGAACCGTTCCTTGGCGATGTCGGAGATGAGCACATCAAAACCGGGCCAGAGGAAGTCCACGAACTGGATCTCGGCCACCGGCCGGAGCCCCATCAGGGCCATGCCGGTGGCCATGCCCAGGATGCCGTTCTCGTCCAGGGGGGTATCGTACACGCGGTCCTCGCCGAACACCTCCTGGAGGCCTTCGGTGACATTGAACACGCCGCCCCGGCGGCCCACATCCTCCCCAAAGACCACCACACGATCATCCCGGGCCATTTCCACGGCCAGGGCATCCCGCAGGGCCTGGACCAGGGTCATCTCAGGCATGGGCGTCCTCCCGGGATTCCAGGGCTTCGCGGAGTTCCTCCTCCAGGTGCCAGGGGGTGTCGTGGTACACCTCGCGGAACATTTCCTCCAGGGAGGGAGGGCCGGCCTGCTCGGCGGCCTCCACGGCCTGCTCAATCTGCTGGTCCAGGGCCTGGTGCAGGGCCTGCTCCTGCGCGTCGTCCCACAGGCCCAGGGTTTCCAGGTACCGCCGGAAGCGCACCAGGCTCTCCTGCTGTCGCCAGGTGTCCACCTCCTCCCGGGGACGGTACCTCAGGTCGTCGTCGGCCGAGGAGTGGGGATCCAGGCGATAGGTGAGGGCCTCCACCAGGGCGGGCCGATGGTCCGTGCGGGCGCGTTCCACCACATGGCGGGTGACCCAGTACACGGCCAGGGGATCGTTGCCGTCCACATAGTAGCCCTCAAAGCCGTAGGCCCGGGCCTTCTCGGCCAGGGTGGCCGAGGCGGTTTGCTGGCTACGGGGCACGGAGATGGCGTACTGGTTGTTGAAGATGAACACGATGAGGGGCAGGCGGTACACGCCGGCGAAGTTCATGGCCGAATGGAAGTGGGGCTCGCTGGTGGATCCCTCGCCGCCGTAGGTGATCACCACGGCGTTTTCCCGGCGGTACTTCAGAGCCCGGGCCGCGCCCATGGCCACCACATGGCCGAGGGCCACGGGACTGCCCAGGACGAAGATGCGGGCCGCCTTTTTGCCGAAGTGGGCGGGCATCTGCCGGCCTTTGGAGGGATCGGCGGCCGTGCCCAGGATCTGGCCGAAGAGTTCCACCAGTGGGATCCCTCGCACATGCAGGGCAGGCAGGGTGCGATAGTAGGGCATGACCCAATCCTGGGGCTGAAGGGCCCGGAGGCTGGCCACCTGGGCTCCCTCCTGCCCCTGGATGGAAATGTAGAACCCAGCCCGACCCTGGCGAACCAGGATCCAGCCCATCTGGTCAATCTTCCGGCTGAGCACCATCGCCTGGTAGAGGTCCACCAGGTCCCGGGGCTCCAGGCCCAGCAGGTCCCGGGGGTCCGTGCCGGCGACGGGCTGGCCGGAGGGGTCCAGGAACCGCAGGGGTTCCCGGGTAAAGGGTTCGGGCACTTTGAGGGTGACTTTCATAGGTGCTCCTTGGGGGCGAAGGGGGCGGGGGTCCTCAGGAGGACCCCGGGGTTCGGGGACTCCGGGAGGGGCCCGACAGGTACCGACGGCTCCATCGCACGATGGCCAGCGACACGGCGAAGACCAGGACCATCAGGGTATGCAGGCCGATTTCGGTGAGCAGGGACCTGGACAGGGCCTGGCCGGCCTCCTGTTCCACGGCCTGCACGCCCAGAAAGAGAAGCCGTCGCACCGAGGCGATGGTGGCCACGATCAGGAAGGGCTCCAGCGGCAGGGTATGGCTTTTCAGGTAGGAGATGGCTGTCCACACCAGTTCCAGGATGATGAGCACCAGCAGGGCGTCGTGGATCAGATGAAAGGCCACCACCAGTACGGGAGCGCCCTGGGCGAGGTCCACGATGAGGGTGCGAAAGAGGTTGAAGAACACCAAAAGTGCGGTGATGAAGAGGACGAGCGCCACGGCCACCTGAAAGAGGTCGTCGGCGTTCTCCAGGAAGGTAATCCAGCGTTGAGTGGGAAACGGCCTCATGGGAGCCCCTACCCCGATGTCTTCCCATAGAGTACACGCCCCTTACGCCCGTTTCAAGCGATTTGTTCCAGGGCCTTCTGGTAGTTGGCCTCCACCTGGGGCCAGTGGACCACCTTCCACCAGTTTTCAATGTACTCGGCCCGACGGTTCTGGTACTTCAGGTAGTAGGCGTGTTCCCAGACATCCAGGCCCAGCAGGGGGATCAGGCCGTCCATCAGGGGATTGTCCTGGTTCGGGGTGGAGAAGACCACCAGGTGGCCGAAGCGGGTGAGGGCGAGCCAGGCCCAGCCGCTGCCGAAGCGGCTCAGCGCGGTGGTGGTGAACAGGGCTTTGAAGGAGGCGAAGTCGCCAAAGGTCTGGTCCAGGGCCTCCCGCAGGGCACCGGAGGGTTCGCCACCGCCTTCGGGGGACATCACGGTCCAGAAGAGGCTATGGTTCAGGTGGCCGCCGCCGTTGTTCCGGACCGCCGTGCGGATGTCCTCGGGCACGGAGGCCAGGTTCCGGATCAGGTCCTCTGCGGTGTACCGCTGGAGTTCCGGGTACTTTTCCAGGGCGGCGTTGAGTTTGTTGACATAGCCGCCGTGGTGTTTGGTGTGATGGATTTCCATGGTGCGGGCATCAATGTAGGGTTCCAGGGCATCGTAGGGATACGGCAGTTCCGGCAGTTGATGCTTCATGGTGCAACCTCCTTTTGTGGTGATGCGGGATAACTCTACACCTACCCGAGCAAAGTGTCAAGGTTGAGCAATATGCTTAACAAGGTCATAATGGCCTTATAATAGCGAACGGTGCCTTGTAGCCCCCGACGATCGGGTCTACAATTGGGCCTCTAAGACGCACGAAACCCACATCAAGGAGGTGCGTATGTGGCGCAAAAGCGTAAGTGTGGCCGTACTGCTCTTCGCAGCCACGGCCTGGGCCGCTAAGGGCCTTCCTTCCTCTCCCCTCTCCGCCGCTTCCTCCGCCCCCCGGGTAACCCTTCAGAACCCCACCCCCTCCACCCCGGCGGTGGTGATCCATCAGGCCGGTGGGCTCTCCGCCGTCCATCAACCCGGGGACCCGCTGAAGGTGGCCGGTGGAAGCGGTGCGCATCTGTTCCAGAACGAGGACACCCTGCGGTTTGACGATCCCAACACCGTGGACAACAACGCCATCGGGCTCAGCAACGGCGGCACCTTCCAGGCGGCCATCCACCTGACCAGCGACGAACTCGGCGCCTTTGGCGGCTACGGCATCGCCTCCGTGGTCTTCTATCACCACGAGCCCGGCACCCACGACGGTCGCATCATCGTCTACGGCTCCGGTTCCCTGCCCGCCGACACCCTCGCCACCGAGGCCTACACCGTCACCGGCGCAGGCTGGTACCGGGTGGACCTCACAAACCCCGTGGCCATTGACCCGGCCTCCGACCTGTGGGTGTCCGTGGAGATCACCCACAACGCCGGCGAGTATCCCATCTCGGTGGATGCCGGGCCAGCGGTGGACGGCAAGGGCGACTGGGTGTACGCC
>CAZXAO010000003.1:0-12736 GCA_964638465.1 uncultured bacterium
ACCCCAAATTCTCAAAATCCTGCCCAGGATTTCCATCTTTTCCCTCCACTGGTTTCACCTATTATACTCCCCCCCCTGGGCCATCCTGTCAAGGGAGGGGAACAAGACTCCAGGGAAATCCTCCGTTTTCGTGGGCTTTCCGTAGATTTTCCGATTCTCAAAGGGTGATGAGGTCAGAAAGGTCGTTTACGGACCGCTCCTGAAGTTCCACCAGGATCCTGGGGAAAACCCTGAATTCCCGGGGGAATCCAGCAGAGGCTTCAAGGGAAACCGTCTTCTTCCTTTTTCCAGAGAAGGATTATGGGACCGTACAGAGCCCTTTCCCCCGTTCATCTCCGATCCCACACCCCCATCCTTGTAAAGATCCGCTGAAAAAGCGGAGGAAGGGTCAGAGAGTCCCGTATCGGAGTCAAGCCGGAACACCTCCGCACTCCGTCCCCACTCCTGGCGTCCCCCACCCTCTGCGTTGCGGTGTCGGCGGGTTGTCCCCATAATTGGGAGCCCATGATCCTGGCTGAATCCATCGCCCTGGGCCTCCTCCTCTCCCTGTACCTCTCGGAGGTGCTGGGCTATGTGGCCGGGGGTCTGGTGGTGCCCGGCTATGTGGCCCTGATCCTCACCCGGCCCGACCTCCTGGCCGGCACCCTCCTGGCCGCCTTCCTCACCCTGGCCCTCCTCAAGGGGGTGTCCCGATACCTTCTGGTCTACGGTCGACGCCGCCTCTTCCTGGCCGTAGTGGTGGGCTTCTTCTTCTCCCAGGCCTCCCAGATCCTCGGCCAGAGCCCCCTGGGCGATGTGGTGCTGGCCGTGCGGGCCTTCGGTTTCATCATCCCCGGGCTCATGGCCTACTGGATGGACAAACAGGGGGTCCGTGCAACCCTCAGCATGCTCCTGGTGGTGACCGTCCTCATCCGTCTGCTCCTGATCCTGATCCACGGAGGTGCCCGGATCCTATGATGCGGCGACGGGTCCTGACCCTCCGGGACATGGGGTTCCTGGCCCTGGCGGCCCTTCTGTCCCTCTGGGTGGCCGAGGCCACGGTGCACGAGGCCCAGAGTCCCCTCTATGAGGTGAAACTCCGGGCGGCCCGGGAGACGGCCCGGGCCTTCGCCTTCCTGAAGGGGCAGTTTCTGGCCCACGGCTTTGAGCTGGACCCGGTCAACGACCCGGCACAGACCGGTCTCATCGGCCTGGAGGACTCGCCCATCACCACGAGCTCCGGCAACCTCACGGCCAAACTCACCAGCATCAATCCCAACTTTGCGGCCCTGGTGGTGCAGTTCCTGCACGACGCCGGAGTGCGGCCGGGAGATCGGGTGGCCGTGGGCATGACCGGCTCGTTTCCAGCGCTGAATGTGGCCACCCTGGAAGCCATCCGGGCGATGGGGGCGGTCCCCCTGGTGATCACCTCGGTGGGGTCTTCCAGCTGGGGAGCCAACCGGCCCCCCTGGACCTGGCTGGACATGGAACACGAACTTTTTGAGGCCGGGCTGATCCCGGCCCGTTCCCTGGCGGCCTCTTACGGAGGGGCCGACGATGTGGGACGCGGGCTCTCGCCCGAGGGCCGGGCCCTCCTGGATTCGGCCATCGTACGCAACGGCATCCCCAGGATCCATGTGTTGCCCCTTCAGCGAAGCGTGGACCTGAGGATGCAACGCTTTCGCGAGGCTGCCGGGGGCCACCCCATCCGGGCCTATGTCAACATCGGTGGCGGTGTGGCCAGCCTGGGGACCTCGGAGGTGGGAACCCTGCTGAAGCCGGGCCTGAATCGCCCCGAGGAACGGGTGTTCCTCAGGGATCTGCCCGTCCAGGGCGTGGTCTATCGGTTCCTGGAGCAGGGGGTGCCGGTGGTGCACCTTCTGGAGATCGGGCGGCTGGCCCGCCAGTACGGCCTGCCCGTAGCCCCGGCCGTTACCCCGGAACCCGGCACCGGTCCCCTCTTCTGGGAGGAGAAGTACCGGCTGTCCGTGGTGGTCCTGCTGATCCTCCTCAACGGCCTGCTGCTCTTTCTGTTGCCGCGGTACGACCTGGTGGGGCGGCTCCTGGGCCATCCTGAAGAACCCCCGGAGGAACAGGTATGAAGCACACCATCCGTGGTGGGTTTCTGGTGGCGGCGTTGCTCCTGGGCGGGGTCGCCCAGGGCCACGGATACTGGATCCACCGAAGCCGCAGCCTTCAGGGCCAGCATCGGATCGTGGTCCAGGACAGCGTCCGGTACCTGTATGTGCGGGTGGATGCGCGGCATCCGGCCCGCTGGACCCTGAAGCGCCCCCGCAGTGTGAAGTTTCGCCTGGTGAACCGGAGCCGGAAGGGGCCGGCCCGGGTGCGGCTCCTCCGCAACGGCAAGCCCTACAAGACCTGGCGGGTGAAAAAGCGCCGGGAGGTGAAGGTCCACCTGCCCCGGGGCACCTATCGGCTGGAGAGCCGTCGGCCTGTTCTGGTTCGGTACTACGAATGGCGTCAGCCCCGACTGCGGCGGGTGGTGCCTCTGGAGGGAGGCTGGCCCCTCACCCTGCAGGTCAAAGACAAGCACACCACCTATTACCGGGTAAGCCCGGACCACCCCGTGGACTTCCGGATCCGGGGACCGGCCCGGGTGTGGTTCTACTTCCGCGGGATCCTGGGAGAAACGCCGGAGTTCCAGGTGCTGGAGGGGGATTCGCTGGTGTTCCGCCTTCGGAACGCCTGGCAACCCTCTCAGCGGGCCCGGGTGCTGGAGGACTCTACGCTCCGGGTGACCCGGCCGCGAAAACGGTTCCTCAGGGTGCCGCCCGGCGAGCATCGGTACCGGGTCCGTGTCCGTGGGGGCCAGGGTCTGGTGAAACTCTATCGGGAGCTCCCCGCCCGCAGGGCCCGGAAGACCCGACGGCCCTCGCCCCGGGAACGGATCCTGCGGTCTCCCCAGGGAATCCTCGGGTGGCCGCTCTGGCTCTTTGCCAGGTCTCCTCGTCCCCGTTTCTGGTGGACGGCCACCGTGGACCGCCTGGCGGTCCTGAGCAACCCCTTCGCCCTGCCGGAGGAGGACCTCCGCCGGATCCGGGCCGGGGAGGCCGGATACCGGTATCCCGGTGTCCACCGCGCCTGGGATCTGCAGGTCCGGCTTCGGCTTCAGGCCCGGTGGCGACCGCGTTCCCGGGCCCGTCCCCGGTTCACGGGCACCCTGTGGCTCTACGGGCACCTGTGGAATCCCGTCAAGAACCGGCTGGGCGTGAAGGTGGAAGGATCCCGTCGTCTGGGACGCCGGGGGCGGGCAGGCATCGTGCTCTCGTGGTGGCCCCGGATCTTCGTGCGGCCGGTGTATCGGGCCAGTGCAGCCCGCACGGATCCTCTGGTGTACGCGGTGGGCGGCCTCGGAGCCTGGCTTCGCCCGACGGCCGGCGGGCTCCTCTCCGTGGACTGGCGCCGGTATGTCTACCAGGCTCCCTTTGCCTATGCTTCAGGGGATCGGTGGCTCCTCGGGATTGAAGCCGAACGCAAGCCCCTGCGGCTCGTCCTTCGGGCGGGTGTGTACCGCACCCGGCGGCACCCGTGGGAACCGGACGCCAGTTATCACCTGCTGCGCCTGGGGCTCCGACTCCGCTGGCGGGTTCAGGTGAGCGGCGAGGTGACCCGGAAGGTCTACACCACTGCGGATCCTTCAGACGATCTCCACTATGGCCGGCGAGACCTGGAGCGTCGGGTGCGGCTCCGGGTACCCCTGCGGCTTTTCCGATCCCCGATTCCCGGAACCCTGGTGCTCGCCTACACCGGACGGCGGGTGGAAGGGGCCGGGGGAGCCTTGCTCTTCAAAAATTACGACGCCTGGCTCGTGGGACTGGCCTTCGGAGGACGATAAGGGATGCCGCTTCTGGAGGTCTCCCTGGGGGTTTCCGCCGTGTTCCTGGGCCTGGAGGCTTACCGGTACCGGCGACACCTCCAGAACCTGAGCCGGATTCCCCACCGGATCCATGTGAACGGCACCCGGGGCAAGTCCTCGGTGACCCGGCTCATCTACGGAGCCCTGCGGCAGTGGCCGGGACACCGGGTGGCGGCCAAGACCACGGGCACGGCCCCCCGGTTCTTGTTTCCCGATGGTCGGGAGGTGCCGGTGTTCCGGGCAGGACGGGCGAACATCCTGGAGCAGCTCCGGATCGTGCACCGCGCCGTGGAGGCCGGAGCCGATGTCCTGGTGTTGGAATGCATGGCCATCACGCCGGAGTACCTGCGGGTGCTGGAGGACCGCATCGTGCGGTCCACGGTGGGGGTGATAACCAACATCCGGGAGGATCACCTGGACACCATGGGGCCCACCCTGGCCCATGTGGCCCTGCACCTGGCCCTGACCACACCCCGTAACGGTGTGCTCTTTACCGCCGATCGGCGGTTCACCTCCCTGCTGGAGGCCGAGGCACGGCGACGGAACAGCCGGCTGGTGGTGGTGCGGCCGGAGGAATGGGTCCGGCCGGAGGATCTTGAACGGTTCTCCTATGTGGAGCACGCCGAGAATGTGGCCCTGGCCCTGGCCGTGGCCCGCCACTTCGGCGTGGACCGCGAGGAGGCCCTCAGGGGAATGCTTCAGGTGCCCCCGGACCCCGGGGCCCTGGTCCGTTTTCGGGTGGACCTGGCCGACAAAACCCTCTGGATTTACAACGCCTTTGCTGCCAACGATCCGGAATCCACGGGGCTGATCTGGCACGCCGTGGCCTCACGCCATCCGGGCGCGCAGACCGTGGCCCTGTTCGTGGCCCGACGGGATCGCCCCCAGCGGACCGAGGCCTTTGCCCGGTTCCTGGGCCGACGCCTGAAGGCCGACTGGTACCTGCTGGCCGGCTTCGTGGTCCACCCCGTGGCCACGGCGCTCCGGCGGACGGGCGTGGACCGGAATCGGATCCTCCTGCTGGAGGGTCGGCCCGCCGAACAGGTGGTGGAGGCTCTGGTGCAGATCCCGGCCCGGGAGATGGTGGTGGTCACCATGGGCAACATCGTGGGACTGGGGCAGGCCATCGTGGACCGACTCAAGGAGCGGGCCTCGTCTTAGGGGGTCTGGAGACGACGCCGGGCCTCCTGGTCGGCCCGGTGCAGGTGCCGGGCGAGGCGATCAGGATCCAGGTCCTCTGCCCGATAGGGTCCCTGGAACACCACGGTGCAGCGGGCGAAGGGCCAGGGTAACAGGAACCGATCCCAGGATCCCAGGACACGAACGGGTGAACAGGCCACGCCAGTGGTGTAGATGGGAGCCCCGGTGTGCCGGGCGATGGCCAGGGCACCGGGTTTGACCACGAAGCGGGGCCCCCGGGGACCGTCGGGGGTCAGGGCCACCCACCGGCCGGCCTGCAGGGCGCGCAGCAGTCCCCGGGCGCCGGCTGCGCCCCCGCGGGTGGAGGAGCCCAGCACGGGTTCGTAGCCCAGGCCTCGGGCGATCTCGGCGATCCGCCGGCCGTCCCGGTGCCGGGACGCCAGGATCACGATGCCCCGGTGCCGGTATGCCCACAGCGGGACAAACAGGTTCCGATGCCACAGGACCAGCACCGCCGGTGCCGGGGGCAAGGGTTCCGCCCGGATCCTCAGGGTCCGGGCCCAAAACCGATAGGCCATCCCGGCAAGCCGGAGTTTCCAGGTTTTTTCCATTCCGGTGGTCTTCCTCCGCTACAGCTCCGGGCGGGATCCCGGAACCCCCGGGAATCGCCCGTGTCCACGGCCATCAGTCCACCCGGGGGTTCGGGGCGTATGGTACAGCACCCGATGCGGGACTTTCCCGTATCATTAGGGCCGGCAACGGGGGAGTCGGCGCAAGCCGGCTGAGAGGATCCCTCACTCGGCGGGATCGACCCCTGGAACCTGATCCGGGTCATGCCGGCGTAGGGAAGTTGCCGTTTGCCCGTCTCAGGTTCCTCCCCCGTCTGCGAACACCATGACGGAACGGGAGGTTCACCCATGGCTAAACCCCAGGTTCAGTTTCCCGATCTCGGGAAGATCTCGCGGGAGTTCTTTGACCACTTCATCTATCCCCGGCTGGGGGCCCGGCGGTCTGATGTCCTGGTGGGGCCCCGGCACGGGGTGGATGTGGGCATCGTGAAGATCGGCAACGGCCAGGTAATGGCCATCACCACGGATCCCATCTACATCGTGCCCCAGTACGGCTGGGAACGGGCGGCCTGGTTCTCGTGGCACATCCTGGCCTCGGATGTGACCACCTCCGGGTTCCCCCCGGCCTTCGTGATCCCGGACTTCAACCTGCCCACGGGCATCACCGAAGAGGAGTTTGAGATCGTCTGGCGGATCTGGCACCAGGAGTCGGAAAAGTACGGGGCCGCCGTGGTGGCCGGTCATACCGCCCGGTACGACGGCACCGACTACCCCATGGTGGGTGGGGCCACCTTCCTGGCCGTGGGACCCGAAGACCGATACCTGACGCCTGCCATGGCGCGGCCCGGCGACCGGGTGATCGTCACCAAGGGAGCCGCCATTGAGGCCACGGGGATCTTCGCTGCCACCTTCCCCCGCACCATTGAGCGCCAGCTGGGGGAGGCCATCGCCGAGGCCGGCCAGGCCCTCTTTTACCAGATGAGCACCGTGGAGGACGCCCTGACGGCGGTCACCGTGGGGGTTCGGGACCAGGGGGTGACGGCCATGCACGACGCCACCGAATGTGGGGTCCTGGGTGGCCTCTACGAGGTGGCCGAAGCCTCGGGGGTGGGTCTGGAGGTGCATCTGGACCGCATCCCGGTGCCGGAGGCTGTGGCGGCCATCACCCGGCACTTTGGCATGGATCCCTACACCTCCATCAGTGAGGGCACCCTGATCCTCACGGTGCGGCCGGAGAAGAGCACTGCGGTGCTGGAAGCCCTGCAGCAAAAGGGCATCCTGGCGGCGGAGATCGGCGAGGTGTTGCCTGCCTCCGAGGGGCGGTGGCTCCTGACCCCGGAGGGTCGGCGTCCGCTGGAGCATCCCCGGGTGGATCCCTTCTGGGGGGCCATCCGCCGGGCCTTTGAAGAGGGCTTACAATGAGGGCCTGGCTTCGGGGTCCGCTGTATGTCATCACGGACCCGGTTCTGACACCTCCCCAAACCCTTGAGGACCAGGTCGGCGCCGCCCTGCGGGGCGGCGCCGACCTGGTCCAACTCCGCCACAAACACACCCCCCGGGACCTGCTTCTGGAGGAAGGACGACGCCTGGTGGCCCTCTGCCACCAGTTCGGCGTTCCCCTCATCGTCAACGACGACCCCGAGGTCGCCCGCGCCATCGGTGCCGACGGGGTCCATGTGGGCAAGGACGACCCCCCGGTGGCCGAAGCCCGACGCCTCCTGGGCCCGGAGGCCATCGTGGGGGCCAGCGCCTACGGCTCCGTGGACCTGGCCGTGAAACTGGAACGCCAGGGCGCCAGCTATGTGGCCTTCGGGGCCGTGTTCCCCTCCCCCACCAAACCCGAGGAACCCGTGGTGCCCCTCTCCGTGTTCCGGGAGGCCCGCCAACGGGTACGGGTTCCCCTGGTGGCCATCGGCGGCATCACCCTGGACAACCTGGAGATCCTCTACCGGGAGGCCCGGCCGGACCTCTTCGCCGTGGTGTCGGCGGTCTTCGCAGCCCCGGACCCCGAGGCTGCCGCCCGACGCCTGAAGGAACGCTGGCGGGAACTGGAACGCCGCTACGGACCCCCTCCGCCTTGAGGGACCTGGATCTCACCCCGGCCTTTTCCCGGAAGACTGGGACTCCGGTAGTTCACCGCTGGCCCCGCGGCAGGAGATCCAGGTACGAAGGAGGCACCAGAGGGGCTACGGTGCTGAGGACGGCAGCCCGCGCCCCCAGGTTCCGCGAGAGGGCCAGGTCTACCTCCTGAAGCTCCTGGAACAGGCCTTCCAGGGCCGCTGTGGACAGCCGACCGGCCAGAACCCGCAGGGTGTCCATCCGGTCGGCGTTGGCCACCAGGTGCTCCAGGCCCAGTTTCAGGAGCAGAAGATCCCGGGTCACCTGGGCCAGGAGCCAGAGCAGGGTATGGGCCTCCTGGCGATCGCCACCGTGCAGGGACAGAAACGCCAGAAGCCCCGGCACTCCTTCCTCCTGCCACCGGTCCAGGAGGTCATTCCTCAACGACAACACGGCCCGCTCCAGCAGGAGCCGGGCGATCCCCGGACTGCCCCCGGACAGCCGGTACAGGGTGGCGAGGGGGACATGGTCCGTGGGCCAGGGAAGCTGGCGGAACTCCTCCTCGGACAGGGCGGTCAGCCGAAGGGTACGGCACCGGGACCGGATGGTGGGCAACACCGCCGTAGGACTGGAACTCACCAGCAGGAACACCGTGTGCTCCGGCGGTTCCTCCAGCACCTTCAGCAGGGCGTTCTGGGCTTCTAAGGTGAGATTTTCGGCATTGAGGACGAGCACCACGCGGTAGCGGCCCTCCACCGGGGGCCGGCTGACCTCCTGTTCCAACTCCCGCACCTGCTGGATGGAGATCTTGAGGGAGGGATGATACCCCTCGGGCCGGATCCAGCCGTCCACACCCAGGGGCTGGTGTCGCACGCGATCGGGCACCAGCACCCAGAGGTCTGGAAACTGGAATCGGGCAATGCGGCGGCAGGCAGCGCAGGTGCCGCAGGGGCGGCGCTCGGGGGCCTGGCAGTTCAGGGCCCGGGCAAAGGCCAGGGCCAGGGTGGCCTTGCCCACGCCCGTGGGTCCCTCCAGCAGGTAAGCCGGTGCCACCCGTCCCGTGGCCAGCGCCGCCTGCAGGATCCGACGGGCCGCCGCCTGGCCCACAACCCCCGGAAACTCGTATCGGACCGACATTTCGGTGATTTTACAGCCGCCCGGAATACCCCTAAAATTGCCGCCATGGGACTGAAAAACGATCGCTGGATCCAGGAGATGTGCGAACGGCACCGGATGATTGAGCCCTTTGAACCCCGGCTCGTGCGCGAAGGCCGGATCTCCTACGGACTCTCCTCCTACGGCTACGACATCCGGGTGGCCGATGAGTTCAAGATCTTTACCAATGTGTGGGGCAGCGTGGTGGACCCCAAACACTTTGACCCCCGGTCCCTCGTGGACTTCAAGGGGCCGGAGTGCATCATCCCTCCCAACTCCTTCTGCCTGGCCCGGAGCGTGGAGTACTTCCGGATCCCCCGGGGCGTCATGGGCATCTGCCTGGGCAAGTCCACCTACGCCCGCTGCGGCATCGTGGTCAACATCACGCCCCTGGAGCCCGAATGGGAGGGGCACCTGACCATTGAGATCTCCAACACCACGCCGCTGCCGGCCAAGATCTACGCCAACGAAGGCATTGCCCAGTTGATCTTCCTGGAGGCCGATGAGGTATGCCGCATCAGCTATAAGGACCGAAAGGGCAAATACCAGGCCCAGAGGGGCGTGGTACCCCCTCGGGTAGAACGATAGGAGGTGTTTTGTATGGCTGACAAAAAGGAAAAGGCGCAGGAGGAACGGCTCAAGAGCCTTCAGGCCGCCATCCAGCAGATTGAAAAGCAATTTGGAAAAGGGGCGGTGATGCGGCTGGGCGAGCGGGCCCGGGTGCGGGTGCCGGTGATCCCCACGGGCTCCCTGTCCCTGGACATCGCCCTGGGCATCGGGGGCTACCCCCGGGGACGCATCGTGGAGATCTACGGGCCGGAGGCCTCCGGAAAAACCACCCTGGCGCTGCACGCCATCGCCAATGTGCAGCGGGAAGGAGGCATCGCCGCCTTCATTGACGCAGAGCACGCCCTGGATCCCCACTACGCCCGGCAACTGGGCGTGGACCTGGACAACCTGCTCATCTCCCAGCCCGAATCGGGCGAACAGGCCCTGGACATCGCCGAAACCCTGGTCCGGAGTGGCGCCGTAGACCTCATCGTGGTGGACTCGGTGGCCGCCCTGGTGCCCACCGCCGAGATCACCGGCGAGATGGGGGACGCCCAGGTGGGCCTCCAGGCCCGACTCATGGCCAAGGCCATGCGAAAACTGGTGGGCGTCCTTTCCAAGTCCAACACCTGCGCCATCTTCATCAACCAGGTGCGGATGAAGATCGGCGGCCCGGGCTACGGCAACCCGGAGACCACCCCCGGCGGCCTGGCCCTCAAGTTCCATGCCTCGGTGCGCCTGGACATCCGGCGGGCGGGCGCTGTACGGGTGGGCGAACAGATCATCGGCAACGAGGTCAAGGTAAAGGTGGTCAAGAACAAACTGGCCCCACCCTTCAAGGAGGCCCGGTTCCAGATCATCTACGGCGAGGGCATCTCGCGGGAGGCAGAACTCCTGGACCTGGGGCTGAAGACCGGCATCCTCAAGCGCTCGGGCGCCTGGTACTCCTGGGGCAACAAGCAACTGGGCCAGGGCGCGGAAAAGGCCCGGCTCTACCTGAAGGACCACCCCGAGGTGGCCCGGGCCCTGGAACAGGAGATCCTGCGGGCCCTGGGCCTGGAACCCACGGAACCCCCACGGGAGGCCACCCCATGAGGACTCCCCACATCCTGGGCAACTGGAAGATGCACAAGACCCGGGCGGAAGCCCGGGAGACCCTGGAGGCCTTTCATCGGGCCATGGCCGGCTACGACGGCCCCGTACGGTTCGGCTTCGCCCCGCCCTTCACGGCTCTGGAAACGGCGCTGCGGGTGCGAGAGACCCTGGGCGCCTCCTTCCTGCTGGGTGCCCAGAACATGCACTACGAGATCCAGGGGGCGTTTACCGGGGAGATCTCTCCGGTGATGCTCCAGGACCTGGGGCTGGACTTCGTGATCCTGGGCCACTCGGAACGGCGGCATCTCTTCGGGGAGACCAGTGAACAGGTGGCCCGGAAGGTGCAGGCGGCCCTGGCCCACGACCTCGTGCCCGTGGTGTGCGTGGGCGAAACGCTCCAGGAACGGGAGGCGGGCAAAGCCCTGGGGGTCGTGGAACAACAGGTTCGGGCCTCGCTCCGGGGGGTCCCGCCGGCGGACCTCCAGCGGATCCTCATCGCCTACGAACCCGTCTGGGCCATCGGCACCGGCCACACGGCCACACCGGAGCAGGCTCAGGAGATGCACGCCCATGTGCGGGGGGTTCTGGCGGACCTGGGGGCCCGGGCCGAGGAGATCCCCATCCTCTACGGAGGAAGCGTCAAGCCTGAGAACATTGAGGGCCTGTCCCGGCAGCCGGACATTGATGGGGCCCTGGTGGGAGGTGCGTCCTTGAAGGCCGAAAGTTTTGCCGCTATAATCAGGCGCGCCCGTTTTTCCGGGGCATAAGGAGAAGACCGCGATGATGGCCCTTTTGCTCGTGATCTACCTGGTGATCGTGCTGCTTCTGATTGCCGTGATCCTGGTGCAGCAACCCCGGGGCGGTGGCCTGACGGCCGCCCTGGGGGGTGGCGGTGTGGAGAACATCCTGGGGGTTCGCGGTGCCCCCACCTTCTTTACCAAGTTGACCGCCGTGCTGGGTGGCCTGTACCTGGCCCTCTCCCTGGTGCTGTCCCTGATGAACTCCCCGCATCGCGTGGCCGGCACGGCCATTGAACGCGCCCTGCAACAGCAGCAACAAACCCTGCCCCTGCAACCCCTGGAAACCCCGCAACCCACAGAACAAGGAGAAAGCCCATGAAGTACGCCTATGTAGAAATCAAGGGATTCCAGTTCCTGGCTCAGGAGGGGCAAACCCTGGAGATTCCCAAGATCCCTGCCCAGGAAGGCGAGGAGATCCTGCTGAAGTCCGTGCTCTATGTCCGGGACGGCGACGAGATGAAGGTGGGCACCCCCTATGTGTCGGGGGCCTATGTCCGGGCCCGGGTGCTGGAGACCTTCAAACAGCCCAAGGTCCTCGTTTTCAAATACAAACGCCGCAAGAATTACCGCCGCAAAAAGGGCCATCGCCAGGAGGCCACCCGTATCCAGGTCCTGGAAATCCACCCCGGAACGGCGTAATCTTTTATCCGAAAACTTTGCTAAGGCGGGCCTCTCCTGTGACGAGGGGCCACGATAGACGATATCCGGAGGTGGGGTTATGCGCCTTTTGGCAACCTGGTTCCTGGGCATTGGTGCCCTTTTTGCGGACCTTTCCTATACCCTGAGGTTTCAACCCTCGGAGTTCACCGTCACCCCCACGGATCAGGGATACCTGCGAGTGGAACTCCCCGACGGCGCGGTGGCCACCCGGCCCGGTGAGCCGGCCCTGCCCTCCGTGGGCGTCAACCTGCTGCTTCCTCCGGGTGCCACGGTCCAGAACCTGGAGATCCAGGCCCTGGAGACCACCTTCCTGGCGAAGGGGATCCCGGAACCCACGGCAACGGAAACCTACACCGGCGGACCCGCCACCCCCACGGCAGCGCCCCGACCGGACATCTACCACGGCACCCAGGCTTTTCCCTCCCGGGTGGTGGACCTCGTGACCACCGGGAATATGGGAGGGTACCGGATCGCCGTCCTCCGGGTGAATCCCGTACGGTTCCAGCCCACCACGGGCACCCTGGAGGTGGTCACCCGCGTGACCTTCACGGTGCGTACCCGGCCCGCCCGCTCCTCGGGCCTTCAGCCCCACCAGGCGGTGGCCGGGGTCCGCCAGGTGCTGGACGACTTCGTGCGGCGGCTCGTGGTCAACCCCGAGGTGGCCGACCAGTACCGGGTCCCTGAGGTCCCGCTGAGCCAGGTCCGCCTGCCCTCGGACCCCACACCGGCCCGCCAGCTGGAGGGCGGTCCCTTTGCCTATCTCATCGTGACCGACACGGCCTTCGTAGAAGCCCTCCAGCCCCTGGCCGACTTCCACACAGCCTGGGGTCTGCCCACGGCCATCTTCACCACCC
>CAZXAO010000003.1:12746-24054 GCA_964638465.1 uncultured bacterium
GGGGTGTACTGGTGGCCCAGGTCCTGGCCAGTACACCGGCCGAAACCGGGCCGCTCGGATCCGGAACTTCGTCCGTGAGGCCTATGTCCGATGGGGTGTGCAGTACCTCCTGCTGGCCGGCGACGCCGACTTCGTACCCTATCAGACCTTCTACCACCCTCTCCCTCCCACCCACGGCAACTACACCGACTGGACCCCGCCCTCCGACTGGTTCTACGCCAACCTGGACGGCAACTGGAACCACGACGGCGACGAGCTCATCGGAGAACAGGCCGATTCGGTGGACATGTTCCCCGAACTCCTGGTGGGTCGCGTGCCGCTGAACACCCCGGAACAGGCCGAACTCTTCGTCCAGAAGGTGCTGATCCATAGCACCATGCCCGGCGGCGACTCCCTGCTGATGAACACCGACTACCTGAACCGCTACCTCTTAAGTGCCTCCTACCTGGACCCTTCTAACAATTGGGGATATCTCATCGCCGAGCGGGTGGGCTCGGTGATCCCCACCTGGATGGAAAAACTCACGGTGTACGAAACCCCGGACCATCGGGCCACGGTGGACGAATTCGTGGACGCCATGAACCGGGGGGTGGGCCTGGCCTTCGTGGAGGCCCACGGCAACTATCCCTTCTTCGCGGTCAACAAGGAACCCTACATCCCCTTTGGCATTCCGGAAATCGGGCTCCTGGCCAACCGGTACCAGTGGCCCATCCTGCAGATGGCCACCTGCCACAGTGGCGGATGGGACAAGACCAGCATCCTGGAGTACCTGCTGGTGGGCACGGAAAACGGGATCGTGGGCGGCTTCGCCACGGTCCGGCTGGACTATCCCCACAGCGACCGGTTCCTGAACCAGCTCTTCTTCCAGGCCTTCTTTGAGAGTCCAGCGCCCGTGCTGGGCCTGGGGCTCCTGTACCAGACCCGGCACCTCTGGGCCGTCAATGCCCACTCCACCAAGCGGTATGTGTATCTCTCCAAGGTCCTGCTGGGGGACCCGGCGATGCCCGTGTGGGTGGGGAGCCCCCGGCGGATGACGGTGACCGCAGGCTCCCTGCACCTGGGCCTGGACACCCTGGTGGTGGAGGTTCGGGATGCGGAGACCCAGGAACCCCTGCCCAACACCCAGGTGGTCCTGTGGCAACCCGGGGGGACCGTCTACCTGCGGGCGCTGACGGACGCCAGCGGCACCGTCCGGATCCCGCTGTACCTTTCCATCCCCGACACCCTCCTGATGACGGTCCACGCCAACGGGTATGTGCCCCTCCGGCGGCACCTGCCCGTGGAGGCCCAGGGGGCTGCCCTGCAGCGGGTCCGAACCCTCTACGAGGACTTCTTCGGGGACGGCGACGGGATCCCGGAGGCCGCTGAATCCGTCCGGGTTCACCTGTGGTTCCGAAATCCCGGCACGGAGCCCCTGGTGAACGCTTCCGTGCGCCTCGTGCCCCTGCACCCCTATGCGCTGCTGCCCTCCGACTCGGTGGTCCTGGGCACGGTGCCGCCCCAGGATACGGTGGAGGCGGTGTTCCCCCTGTACCTGGTACCCGAGACACCGGATGCCCGATACCTGAAGTTCCTTCTGGTGCCCTATGCCGAAACGCGCCGCAGCGATTCCCTGACCCCCTCGGTGGGGCCCGGGGATACCCTGCGCGTGTGGGTGCAGGCTGCGCGGCCCCGCATCCTCCGAATCCACCGGAGGACGCACGGGGACACCCTGTACCTCTGGCCCGAGGTCGTGAACCTGGGCCACGACGATGCACGGAACCTATGGTTGCGGATCCGCCCGGCGTCTACCCTTACGGAGGTGCTGGATTCGGTGTACTTCGTGGGCACCCTGCCGGCTCAGGCCCTGCACTTTGACACCCTGTTCCACGCCCCCGTGCGGGTTCGGGCCCTGCACAGCAACCTCTTCTGGGTCCGCGAAACCTGGACCACCGAGGAGGGCCGGGAACGCGGCGACACCACCATCCTCCACGCCAACCGGGAGGTCTCGCCCCCCACCAACCTCCGGGCCGATCCCCATCCCGAAGGCGTCCGCCTGCACTGGAACGCGGTGAACAAGGCCCAGGGATACCTGGTGTTCCGGCGTCGGGGTGACCGGGGAGACTGGGAGCGCCTCACTGTAAGCCTCTGGCCCTACGGCGAATATGTGGACTCCCGGGTTTCCTACGGCCAGGAGGTCTTCTACCGGGTGGTGGTGGTGGACCAGTACTGGAACACCAGTGATCCCAGTTATGAGGTGTCCGGCACCACCCAGCCCCCCCTGGCTCCCGGCTGGCCCGTAACCTACGAGGGAGGCGGCGAATCCCATCACCCCGTGGTGGCGGACTTTGACCCCTCCTATCCGGGCCTGGAGATCCTCTTCGGCACGAGCACGGGCAAGGTCTATGCCCTGCACGCCGACGGCACCCCGGTGCCCGGCTGGCCCATCACCCTGGACGAGGGAGCCCAGGTGTGGAACAGCGTGGCCCTGGGCGACCTGGACCAGGACGGCCAGCTGGAACTCGTGGTGGCCCCGCGTGGGATTGATCGCGTATACGCCTTTGAGGTGGACGGCTCGCCGGTGGCGGGCTGGCCAGTGGACTTCCAGGGGGGCGGTTCCCCTGGCCAGGAGATGAGCCGAATGGGGGCCTATGCCTCCCCGGTGATCTACGACCTGGACCAGGACGGCCAGCCCGAGGTCCTGATCCACGGCATGTCCGGCAAGGTGTGGTGCTGGCACGGCGATGGCACCTCGTACCTGCCCGGGAACGACGGCCTCTTTGCCAGCCTGTGGGGCGCCTATCAGTGGGATGCGGGTGGATTGGCCGTGGGCGACCTGGACGAGGACGGCTCCCCCGAGGTGGTGGTCACCTCGGTGTCGCCCTCCGGGTACCTGTGGGCCCTGCGGAACGACGGCACGGTGATGCCTGGATTCCCCATCGCCCCCACACCCGATACGAACGAGTACTCCCAGAGTGGCGTGGCTCTCGGGGACTTCAACCAGCAGCGGCCTGGCCTGGAGATCGCCTTCGTCTGGAGTCGCCAGATCACCTCCCGCACGGTCTATCACCACATCGCCGTGGTAGATGCCTCGGGCCACTTCCTTCCCAACCTACACCTCCGCACGGTGAATGTGGCCGCCTCCATCTATACCCTGCCGGTCTTCGCCGACATCAACAACGACGACCAGCTGGAACTCCTGCTCACCACCCGCGATGAGATTCTGGCTCTGGACACGCTGGGCCAGAATGTGGGCGACATGATGTACTTGTTCCCCGAATCCCAAAACTTCGCCCAGCCGGTGCTGGCCGACATCACCGGCGAGAACATCAACGAGGTGTTCGGAACCCACACCGACGGCTACATTTACGCCTGGAGCCAGGGACAGGGGGTCCCCGGCTTTCCGCTCTTCATCAACAACGAGATCAAAACCACCCCCGTGGTGGCCGATCTGGACCAGGATGGCGCCGCAGAACTCGTGGTGCTGGGCCTGGAACGGGTGTATGTCTTTGACCTGGCCGGCACACTGGGGCCCTCGGACTACGCCTGGCCCATGATCCAGCACGACATCTACCACACCGGCAATGCCGAAGAAAACCCCTGGTGGCGGCACGCCTGGGCAGGCACCCAGGAGGGTTCTCCTTCCACCCTCCGGTGGCACCTCTCCACCCCGCTGCCCAACCCCAGCCAGGGGCCGGTCTCCCTGGTGCTGACGGTCCCCCACCGGGCCCGGGTGACCCTGGCGGTGTACGATGTCACCGGTCGCCAGATCCGCCAGCTGCTCCAGAGCCCGCTGGACCCCGGAACCCACGCCCTCACCTGGGACCTTCGGGATAGCGGCGGTCACCGGGTGGCACCCGGCCTGTACTTCTTCCACCTGAAGACCCCGGAAGCGCGGCAGACCCGGCGGGTGCTGGTGTTGCCGTAAGCCCGGGCGTGCACAGCCGGCGCAGAGGCTGCAAGGACCTGAACGGAAGGGTTCCGCCCGGCATCGTCCTGGAGGAAGGGGTATCTCAATCGGGAAAGACCACGGCCAGGAGGAGGGTGTATCGCCGGAGCGGCCCTGAGGAAAGGGCCAGGTTTTCCACCCGCACCTCGCCCTGGACCACGCGGAAGAGATCCAGGTCCATCCCCAGGTCCCATCGCCAGCGGCGATCCGTGAGCACCACAGCCGTCCAGGGCCGGAATCCCAGCTGCTGCTGATATCCCCGGAGGGGAAGCCCCACCGCCGGCCGCACGGACCACTGGAGCAGCGTGTCCTGGCGGGCGACATAAGCGGCCACACCCCCCTGTCCGGAGACCTCCACAGGGCCCAAGTGGCCCAGCATCCGCAGATACGCAGCCCCGGTCAGGGCACGGTCCAGGCGCCGGGGGCTGGAGGTCGCCCGGACCTCCAGGTCGCGGCTATAGGCCACCTCGGCCCAGCCCTCCAGACGAGGGGTCTGGCCCTGGATCTGTAGATAGGCCCTTGGCCAGGTCCGGTACCGGCGAAGGGAGTCCACGCGGCTCCACACCCAATACCCCGCGGTCCATCGGTACCCCGGGCCGGTGATGGCCAGCTGGACCTCCGGGAACCACCGGGCACCGGTGCCGGCGAAGCCCACGGTGAGGTGCAGGAAGTCCACGGGCGGGGGCACCCGATACACCAGGCGACCCAGTCCCCGGCCCCTGCATCCTTCCACCTCAGCCGACCAGGTCCGGGCGTCCCATCGGGCCCGGTAGAAGTTGGCCGACACGGGCAGGTGGAACCCCACGAGGGTCAGGGTGCCCCAGGACGATGCGACCGTCAGGCGTTTGAGATCCAGGTTCCAGGAGGAGGCCAGGGCCTGGCCCGTAAACTTCCGGTACCCCAGGGTCCAGAGGCCTCCCCTGAGCGTGATGCCGTACCCCTCGCGACGCAGGGGATACCCGCGCCAGCGGTGCTCCCGGAAATCCGCTCCGAGCAGCACCATGGCCCGTCCCAGGGAACGCGCGAACACGCCGCCCAGATGGGTGTACTCCAGGGTCCCCCGCCGGGAAAACAGGTGGGTGGTGGGCTCGGGCAGGGAATCGGGCAGGGTCAGGCCCTCCAGCCGCCAGAGAGCTCCCGGCTGCACCCACAGGGGGGACAGCGCCTGGAACTCCGGCACCACAGGCAACGCCTCGCCCATCAGACGCCAGGGTACATCAAACAGGGGCTTCAGGTGTTCGGGGGTATCCTCCGTGACGTTCCACCAGGGGAAGCGCCAGGGGTCCCATTCCCCGGCGGGAAGGAGGGGAGTATGCACGGGCAACAGGCTCCAGAGGCCCAGCAGGAGGGCCAGCATCACGCCTCCTCGGGGGGGTTTTGCTGCTGTCGGCCCACGAGTCGCGCCTGGAACTCTTCGTAGGTCAGGAGCACCTGGCGGGGTTTGGACCCCTCCTGGGGGCCCACGACCCCCAGTTCCTCCAATTGATCCATGATGCGGGCTGCGCGGGCAAACCCGATCTTGAGTTTCCGCTGGAGCAGGGTCGCCGAAAGGGTCTTCCGGGAGGTGGCAATCCGGGCGGCCTGGAGCAACAGGGGGTCCAGGCCCTCACCCAGCTCCAGGTCTTCTTCATCCTCCTCGGAGAGGCCCGAGGGGATCGGGGCCTCCAGCATCTCCTCAATGGGTTCGTAGTACTGGTCCCGGAGTTGCTCCAGGAGGGCGAGGATCTCAGACACCGGCCGCTGAAGCACTGGCTGCAGGATCTTTCGGGCTACCCGGTCCAGCCGATCCCGGCCTCCGGGTTCGTCGTCCCGGGTAAGGGCGGGGAGGTGGCCGGCCTCCAGGATCTTCGGCACCACGGTATCCCAGGGACCGGGGCCGAAGACCTCCTGGAACTTCTGCTGCAGATAGGCCTCCTGAAGGCTCCGGGTGATCCGTTTGGTCTCCTCCTCGGAGATGAAGGCGCCGTGGATCCGGGTGGGCTCCGAGGCCCCCGGTGGAATGAAGAGCATGTCGCCCCGGCCCAGGAGCTTCTCGGCCCCCATCTCGTCCAGGATGGTGCGGGAATCCACCTTGGAAGGGACCTTGAAGGCGATGCGCACCGGGAAGTTGGCCTTGATGATGCCGGTGATCACATCCACGGAGGGCCGCTGGGTGGCCACCACCAGGTGGATCCCCACGGCCCGGGCCATCTGGGCCAGGCGGGCCAGGGGCTCTTCCACCTTGCGACCGGTGGACAGGATCAGATCGGCGAACTCGTCAATGATGATGACAAGGTAGGGCACGGGCTCATCGCCCCGGTCCCGGGCAGACCGGTTGTGGCTTTCAATGTCGCGCACCCCGTCCTGGGCAAAGTGGCGGTACCGGAGTTCCATCCACCGTACCGCCTGGTTCAGAGCGGCCACGGCCTGCTCCCGGTCTTTGACCACGGGCACCAGGAGATGGGGGATACCCTCGTAGTAGGAGAGTTCAATGCGTTTGGGGTCCACCAGCAGGAAGCGCACCTCCCGGGGCGACGCCCGGAACAGGATGGAGGTGAGGATCGTGTTGATGCACACCGACTTGCCACTACCCGTGGCTCCGGCGATCAGCAGGTGGGGCATCCGGGCGAGATCGGCGAACACCGGGTGACCCGAGGTGTCCACCCCCAGAACGAAGCCCAGTTTGGACTGCATCTTCCGGAAATCCGGCTCCTCGGCCAGCCGGCTGAAGTACACGATTTTGCGTTTCTTGTTGGGCACTTCAATGCCGATGCGGCCCGTATCAGGCAGGGGAGCCACGATCCGCACATGGCTGGTTTTGATCTTCAGAGCCAGGTCGTCGGCCAGGCTCACCACCCGTGAGATCTTAACGCCAGGGTCGGGCTCAAACTCGTAGCGCGTGACCACCGGCCCCGGCCGATAGGCCACGACCCGCCCGCTGGCTTTGAACTCCTGGAGTTTCTCTTCAATCTGGCGGGCCACCCGCTGGAGCTCGGCCTCGTCCACCTCAGTGGTCACCGCCGGCCGGTCCAGCAGGGTCATCAGGGCCTCGGTGTCGGGCAGGGCGGGAGGCGGAGGAGCGGACTCCAGAGCAACCTCAGGCAAGGGCGAGGCAACCCCGCTGGCCTCTTCCGATCTCGGTTCCAGAGTTTCAGGGGGGCGTGCGGCGGCCGGATCAGGTTCCGGACCCCGGGGTTCGGGCGCACGGGGCCGGGCCGCCCGGGGAACGGCCCGCTCAGGACGCTTTTTTTTTGGCCACCGGAACCGGGGCCAGCGGATCCGGAACGCCGACCATCGGAGTCTGGGCAACCGGGGCCAGCGGCTGGGCCAGAGGGGACTGGCGGCCAGGGCAGCGAAGAACAGGAGCACCACGGAGCCCCCAAAGTAGCCCAGCATTCGCCGGAAGAGCGCCGCCAGCCGATCCTGCAGTACCCCGGTCACCTCGGTACTCCCCAGCCACAGCGGGCCCAGAGCCAGCAGGAAGTAAAGGGAGAGCCAGGCCAGAGCGGCCTTCCAGGCAAAGGAACGGGCCCGTTCGGTGGGCAGCAGCGCCAGGGCGATCAGGTACAGGAGGAAGAAGACCGCAGGACCCAGCCCCCAGTGAAAGAGGAGCCACCGGCTGGTTGCCAGGCCCACGGTGCCCACCCAGCGGCCCCCGAGCCACCCCAGACCCCCGGCCAGACTGGCAGCCAGGAGGACGCCCAGGGTGAACAGGGCCAGCCGCAGGGCCAACCGCCAGGTGCGATGCATCGGGGCACGGGCCAGCCAGATCAGGAGGGCGAAGAAGAGGAGCCCTCCCGTGAACACCAGGATCTCGCCCATCCGGTCAATTATATCCCATCCCCGGAGGCGTCCTGAGCCCGGCGGAGGCCCGGCCCGTCCCGATCACTTCAAGAAACTCTGAAAACCTGAAAAACATTCCTGCCTGCTGCTTTGTGAAATCCCTCGTTCTCTTTTTCCGGATTTTCTTCAGCATCCCTCAGACCTCCGGTTTTCCGTTCTTCCCGAGGAGTTCCCAGGGTTCTGCTCGGAAGACCTTTGAACGCGTGAGAACCGGGCTGTACCATAAACGGGGGTGAAATCCATGAGAACGCTTTTCGGAACCCTGCTCCTGGTGGTCCCCCTGCTGGCCGCCAAATATGCGGACGAGGTCTGGTCCTTCGGGAACCAGGCATCCTATCTCGCTCTGGGAAGTGCGGGCGTGGCCGTGGTTCAGGGCCCGGCGGCCCTGGACTGGAATGTGGCCGGGCTGGCCGCAACACCGGGCTCCCAAACCCTGGGGTTCCTCCACGGCAGTTACTTCGGTGGCCTCCACACCACCGACCACCTGGCCTGGGCCACCCCCCGTCTCCTGGGACACCACACCTGGCTGGGCGTGGGCCTCTTCCTACTCCAGTCGCCGGGGATCCGGGTGACCGAACTCCCCCATCCCGGGGATTCGGTGGGGGCAGACAACCCCCCCATGGTCCGGGAAGAGGTGGACTACCGCAGTGCTGCCCTGAAGATCGGCGTGGCCCGCCAGCTCCGGAGGATCCGCGCAGGCCTGCTCCTCAAGTTCCTGTATCAGGACGCCCATCTGGAAACCGCCTACGGACTGGGCCTGGACCTGGGGGTCCAGTGGTCTTCGCCCCCCCTGGCTCTGGGCCTGGCGGTGCAGAACCCGGTGCCCACTCCGCTCCTCTGGTCCACCGGCACCCGGGAATGGCTCCTGCCCTCCGCCGTGCTGGGCGGTGCCCTCGGCACGGATGGCCTCAGGCTCCTCCTGGATCTGGAAACCCACTTTGAGGATTACGGCGAGGCGGCGGCCTTCGCCCTGGGCGCCCTCTCCCTGGACCTCCACGCCGGCGTGGAGTGGAACCCCCATCCAGCCGTAGCCCTGCGGGCAGGCCTGGACCGGGGGAATCCCACCCTGGGCGCCGGGGTCCGGTACCGGTTCCTCTCCCTGGACTACGCCTTTATGGGCCACGCAGACCTGAAAAACTCCCATCGCTTTTCCCTGGTCCTTTGGCTCCCGTAGCAGCACACTCCCACGGCGCCTACTTCCGGAAGGGCATCCATCTGCTGGCCAATGTGGTGCCCGTGGGCCTGATGCTCGGCCCCTGGGGAGTGCGCTTCTTCCGGGTGGCCCTCCCCGCACTCGTGGGGATCGCCGTCCTTGCAGAACTCCTCCGCAGCCGGTCGCCAGGGTTCCGACGGTGGTTCCATCACCTGGTGGGGGGCTGGATGAAACCCGAAGAGCGCCACGGCTTACGCATCACAGGCGCCACCTGGCTCCTGGTGAGTGCCACGCTGCTGGTGTGGACCCTGCCCCCTTCCCGGGCGGCGTTGGCCCTTTTCATGGCTTCCCTGGCCGATCCCGTGGCCGCCCTGGTGGGCCTCCGGTGGGGTACCCATCGCCTGGGGGCCAGAAGCCTGGAGGGGAGCCTGGCCTTCCTGTTGACCGGCGGACTGGTCAGCCTGTGGTTCCCGCAAATTCCGGCATCCGTTAAAATTATGGCGGTCCTTGTGGCCACTGGAACAGAGGCCCTGAGCCCACCCCCGGACGACAACCTGTGGGTTCCCCTGGCCTGCGGTCTCGTCCTTGGGGGTGTTCACCTATGAAAAGGAGGCGATGCCCATGAGGCGTAAGCTGTTCCTCGCAGCGCTTCTGGCCCTTGCTGGCCTGGCCTTTGCCAACCCCCAGGAACTCCTGAAGGAAGCCCGCCACCTGGAGCAGAAGGGCATGAATGCCCAGGCCTATCAGCTGCTCCATCAGGCCCTCCGGGAAACCCCCAAAAAGGACCTGCAGTTTGAGATCCTCACCGAACTCGCCTCGCTGGAACTGAGCGACGCATCCCTCAAGAACCCGGATAGCGCTCTGGTACACCTGTTGCAGGCCAAAGCCCTATACGGCGAGAACTACCGCAAAATGGACCGCGTGTACTACCTGCTGGGCCTCACCTACATGGACCTCGGCCGCTATGTGGACGCTGCCCGGTCCTTTGAAACCGTGGCCACCCGGTTTCCCAAGAGTCCCTACTTTGACGATGCCCTGGACGGCGTGGAAGAGGCCTTCAAAAAGAACTTCAAAGAAGTGGAAGCCATCGTCGGCGACGAACCCATCACCAAGGTGGAACTGGACGCCCGCATTGAGGAAATGCCCCCCCTGTTCCGCGGTAAGTACGAAACGCCCGAGGGCCGAAAGCAACTCCTGGACCGGATGATTGACGAGATCCTGATGACCAAGGAGGCCGAAGCCCGCAAACTCTATCTCCGGGAAAAGGTCCGGCAGCAACTGCGTCGGTCCCGGGCCCAGATCCTGCAACGCGCCCTGTACGAGGAGGAGGTCAGGAACAAGGTTCAGATCTCCGACGCCGACATTGAAAAGTACTACCGGCAACACAAGGACGAGTTCCGGGTGCCGGCCCGGGCCGACATCCGGCGGATCGTGGTGGATTCCCGGGAGGAGGCCCGGGAGATCCTGAATCTGCTGCGACAGGGGGCTCCCTTTGATTCCCTGGCCCGGGCCCGGTCCAAGACCCCCGAGGCCGCCAATGGAGGGCTGATCCGGGGGTTCACCCCCTCCACCAAGCCCGAGGAGATCGCCCAGGTGGTATTCAAGATGAAGGAGGGCCAGCTCTCGGACATCATTCCCCTGAAGGACGGCCGCTTCGCCATCGTCAAGGTGGAAAAACTGACGCCGGCATCCTACCGCCCGCTGGAGAGCGTGCGGCACACCATTGAGAACCGCCTGCGCCGGGAGGCCGAGCAGAAGCGCTGGGAAGCCTTCCGCCAGGAACTCCGGAAGAAGTACGGGGTCCAGTACAAGAGCGACCTCAGCCAGAAGGCCCAGGAACTGGACCAGCAGTTCGGCCTGTCGCTTCAGGACACCACCGGCGGTGCCCAGAAATCCCCGAAGCCGTAGATTACCCGCCTTCGGCCGGGGTACCGTGGTGTTCTTTGACGAGAACCTGGGGAGGGGCCTCTTGCGGCTGGAGACCGGCGAACGGGTCCGGTTCACCTACCGGGACCTGGCCGGGGCCGAGGGGTTCCAGATCCTGTTTGAGGGCGAACAGGTTGAGATTCGCCACCACAAGATCCACCGCCTTCCAGAACCCGGGTGAACCGCCCAACGGGGGGACCGGTGGGTCCACCAACGGAGGAAACGGATGTCTTCGTCCAGTGGCTGGGGGGTACGATTTCGCGTGGTTCACCAGGACGCCCACAGTCGGGCCCGGGTGGGACTCCTGGAAACCCCCCACGGTACCGTAGAGACACCGAACTTCATGCCCGTGGCCACCCAGGCCACGGTCAAAACCCTGGCCCCCCGAGAACTGGAGGAGATCGGGGTCCAGATCCTGGTGTCCAACACCTATCACCTGCACCTGCGGCCCGGCGAGGACCTGATCCAGGAGGCCGGCG
>CAZXAO010000004.1:0-23640 GCA_964638465.1 uncultured bacterium
ACCTTCATCAACCTGGACGCTGGCTGGGGCAGTTACGACTGGGTGGTGTCCCACGAACTGGCGCACCAGTGGTGGGGCGACTGGGTCACCCTGGGCGACTGGCGGGACATCTGGCTCAACGAGGGCTTTGCCTCCTATTCCGAAGCCCTGTACGCCGGCCACCGGGATGGCCCCGAGGCTTACCGGGAGTACATGCAGTATCAGATGTCCATGGCCGTGAACTACGAGCCCTATCCTCCCTATCCCCTGTACGATCCCGACGATCTCTTTGGCTGGGCCGTGGTGTACAAGAAGGGGGCCTCGGTGCTCCACATGCTGCGGCATGTGGTGGGGGATTCCACCTTTTTCCAGATCCTCCGCACCTATGGCCAGGCCTATGCCTATGGCAACGCCGTCACCGAGGACTTCAAGGCCGTCTGCGAACAGGTCTCCGGCCAGGAACTGGACTGGTTCTTTGACGAGTGGGTGTACGCGCCGGGCCATCCCAAGTACCGGTGGGGCTACTGGACGGAAAACCAGACCCTGTTCCTCATGATCACCCAGGTGTCCCAGGGGTACGGCGTGCCCATCTTCAAGATGCCCATTGACATCGTGCTGCACACCACCGCGGGCACCGACACCGTGGTGGTCTGGGACAGTCTCCAGACCCAGACCTTTGCCCTGCCCTACACCGGAACCCTCACCGGCGTGGAGTTTGACCCCTATCCCTGGATCATGAAGGAGGCCACCCACACCGGGGTTTCCGAGGGCGACGGTGCTGTGGCCGGGCCCCGGGTGTGGCTCACTCCCGGAGGGGAGGTCCGGGGGACCCTGCCGGAAGGAACCCTGCTGGAGCTCTTCCGCCCGGACGGTCGCCGGGTGCTGCGGCTCGTCTCCCCCCGGCCCGGCCAGCGACTTCAGGTACCTTCCGGGGTATACCTGCTGAGGCTCCGGTGGCCCCAGGGAACGGTCTTCTCCCAGAAGGTCTGGATGCTGAGGTAAGCCATGACGCCCGCCCTCCTCCTCTTCTGGACCCTGACGGCCGCCGTGCGCCAGCAGGGGGACACCCTGGTGTTCACCCTGAAACGACCGGCTCAGCAGGTGTACCTGGCCGGGTCCTTTAACCAGTGGAACCCCACGGCCCAGCCCATGGAAAAGGTGGGCCAGGACCAGTGGGTCCTGAAGCTCGTCCTGCCCCCGGGTCGCTACGAGTACAAGTTCGTGGCCGACGGCACCTGGCTGGAGGATCCCGACAACCCGAACAAGGCCCCGGACGGCTTCGGGGGCTTCAACTCGGTGGTGCTGGTAGCCCCCCGGGGCTTCAGGAACCTGGAGGTGGTCCACGACTCCGTGGTGTTCCGGTTTGCGGCGCCCAACGCCCAACAGGTGTACCTGGCTGGCACCTTTAACAACTGGGCTCCCACCGGCCTGCCCATGAAGAAACGGGACGGCTACTGGGAAGCCCGGCTCTACCTGACGGCCGGCCAGTACCAGTACAAGTTCGTGATCAACGGCACGGAGTGGAAGGAGGACCCCCTGAATCCGGCCCGGGTGGACGACGGCTACGGCGGGTTCAACTCGGTGTTCGTGCTCACCGAGCAGGGTGAGATCCAGATGGTGGCCCCGGCTCCGGGGCCCTCGGGCCAGGCCACCCCCATCGTGGACCAGCTGGAGCCCGTGGGCCAGCCCCTGTACCTCGCCCTCGTGTGGCACCAGCACCAACCCCGGTACTTCAAGGATCCGGAAACCGGCGAGTACCAGGCCCCCTGGGTCCGACTCCACGGCATCAAGGACTACTACGACATGGCCGCCCTTCTGGAGCGCTACCCCGGGATTCGCTTCACCGTGAACCTCACGCCCGTGCTCCTGCTCCAGCTCCAGGACCTCATTGACCGCTACGAGCAGGGCCTCTCCCCCGATGTGTATGTTCGCCTCACCCTGAAGCCCGCCGACCAGCTCACCGACCAGGACAAGGCCTTCCTCCTGGAGCACTTCTTCTCCGCCAACTGGGACCACATGATTGACATCTGGCCGCGTTACCGGGAACTGCGGCTGAAACGGGTCACCCGGCCCGACGGCTCCATTGATGTGGCGGCCAGCATCCCCCGGTTCACCGAACAGGACTGGCGGGACCTGCAGATGTGGTTCAACCTGGCCTGGTTTGACCCCGACTTCCAGGAGAGCACTGTGGTGCTGGTCACCGGCGATACGGTCACGGTCCGACCCTGGATTGAGCAGGGGCAGGGCTTCACCGAGGCCGACAAACGGGCCATGATGGACCTGCAGTTCAAGATCCTGAAGGCCATCGTGCCCCTACACCGCCGGCTGCAGGAGGAAGGTCGCCTGGAGGTGATCACCACGCCCTTCTTCCATCCCATTCTGCCCCTGTTGTACGACACCGATCTGGCCCGCCAGGCCATGCCCACGGCTCCCCTGCCCCGCCACCGGTTCCACCATCCCGAGGATGCCCGGTGGCATGTGGATCGGGCGTACGCCTATTACCAGGAGATCTTCGGCCGGCCGCCCCGCGGCCTCTGGCCCGGCGAGGGCGCGGTCGCGGACTCCATCGTGGACCTGGTGCGCGAGGGTGGCTTCCTGTGGATGGCCTCGGATAAGAATGTGCTGGCCCGATCCCTGGGGGGCTTCCTGGACCGGGCCCATACCTACCAGGCGTACCGCGTGGTGGGCCGAAAGGACACCCTGATGATGGTGTTCCGGGATACCGACCTCTCGGACCGTATTGGCTTCCGGTACCAGAAGATGGACCCCGTGGCCGCGGCCAACGACTTCCTGCAAGCCCTGTACGACATCCACCGGCAGTTCCCCACCGGCGAGCCCCGGCTGGTCACCGTCATCCTGGACGGCGAGAACGCCTGGGAGTGGTACCCCCGGGACGCCAAGGCCTTCTTCCACGCCCTTTACGACCAACTCCAGCGCGCCTCCTGGCTCCGCTGCGTTCGGGTGTCCGACTTCCTCACAGAACACCCCCCCACGGCCCTCCTGACCAACCTGTGGGCGGGTTCCTGGATCAACGCCGATTTCTCCACCTGGATCGGGGAACCCGAGGAAAACCGGGCCTGGGACATCCTGGCCCGGGTGCGCGCGGACCTGGAAACCTGGAGCCTGTCCCCCGAACTCTGGGACGCCGTATTCCTGGAAATGGCTGCTGCCGAGGGTTCCGACTGGTTCTGGTGGTTCGGCAAGGACCAGGAGATGCCCGGCGGGGATCGGCCCTTTGACGAGATGTTCCGCAGAACGCTGAAGACGGTGTATCGCCTGGCCGGGCAGCCGGTGCCCGCCTTCCTGGATACCCCCATCGTGGGCACCACGTACGCATCCGGGGGTGGCGTCATGGCCCCCGGCGGCACCGCCACAGGCTCGCTGGATACCCTGAAGGCCCGGAAGGAGCTGGACCTCCCGGATCCGGTGGGAGATGAGCACGGGCCCGGCGGTTACACCTTCCCCACGAACCCGGTGTTTGAACCCGGGCTCTTTGACCTCCAGCGGGTGCGCATCTACCACGAGGGCAAGGCCGTGGTGTTCGTGCTGACCTTCGGGAAGATCACCAACCCCTGGGGCGCTCCCCTGGGGTTTTCCCACCAACTGGTGAATCTGTTCATCGGCACGCCCCTGGCCAAGGGCGGCCGATCCGATGCCCGGAGCCCGGCCTTCCCGGCCCTGAAGTTCCAGAAACCCTGGCAGGTGCGGCTCAAGGTAGCCGGCTGGCCTGAGTACGGCCTTTCCCTCTTTGACGAACGCGGCCAGGAACACAAAAACGCCTTTCAGGCCTGGGCCGAGGGGAACCGCCTCTATGTGCGGATCGCCGCCGATCGGTTGCCTCCCGGACCGGACCGGTACCTCTATGTGCTGGTGAGCTCCCAGGACGGCTACGCTGAGGACAATGTCCGGCCCTTAGAGGCGCAGGCGGGCGAGTGGGTGCTCGGCGGCAGACGAAACCCCCAGGATCCTCCGGTGCTGGACCTGCTGGCACCGCCGGGATTTCAGCCCGACCAGGCGACCCAGCTCCAACCCCCCTACATCCTGGTGCCCATCCCCTGGAAGGGAGCCCCCTGAGATGAACTTCTCGCGGGTGATGGCCCTGCCCGCTTTCGTGGAGATCGGCCGGGGACTTTTCCCCCGGCTCCTGGAACTCCTGGAAGACCACGGTTTGCACCACGAGCGCATCGTGGTGACCAGCGGGCCCACCTTCACGGCGTCCCTGGGCGAGGACCTGCACCGCCGGATCCAGCGCTCGGCCCGCACCTCCCGCTATCTTCAGATCCAGAACAGCACGCTGTCCGAAGTGGAACGGCTCCGGGAAGCCCTTCGGGAGATCCGGGCCACCCTGGCCATCGCCGTGGGGGGCGGCAAGGTGCTGGATGTGACCAAGTACGCCTCCTACCGGGAGAATGCCCTGCTGGTGACCGTGCCCACCACCCCCTCCAACGACGGCATCGCCTCCCCCGTGGCCGTCCTGGAGTGGGAGGGCACCACCCACTCCATGGGGACCCAGATGCCCACCGGGGTGGTGCTGGATCTGGATCTCCTGGAACGGGCCCCCCTGCGAAATGTCCGGGCGGGCATCGGGGATGTGGTGGCCAACCTGCTGGCCGTGGAGGACTGGCGTCTGGCGGCGGAGGAGGGCAGGGATCGGTTTGATGCCATCTCCGCCATGATGGCGGCCACCGGGGCCGAGCACCTGCTGCTTTACGATCCCTCAGAGCCCCGCTCGCCGGCGTTTCTGCAACGGCTGCTTCACGCGCTGGTGCTCAGCGGCATTGCCATGGGCCTGTCCGGTTCCTCCCGCCCCTGTTCCGGGGCCGAGCACGAGATCAGCCACGCCCTGGACCGCCTGTTCCCGGGCCTGGCCCTCCACGGCGAACAGGTGGCCCTGGCCACGGTGTTCTCGGCGTACCTGCGGCAGCATCCCCTGGCCCCAAAGATCCGGGACTTCCTCCGGCGGGCGGGCTTGCCCACCCGGCTGGACCAATTGCGCCTCACGGAGGCGCAGTTCCTGGAGGCCGTGGCCCTGGCTCCGGAAACGCGGCCTGCACGGTACACCCTGCTGGAGCACCTGAAGCCGACGCCCGAGGAGATCCGGGCCGTCCTGCGGCAGGCCGGGATGGTGTGATCCCCCGAAGGTTTCCTTCACAGTTCGGTTTGCGTTGCAGACCTCAAAGGTATACAATTAGGGCGGACCAGCCTTTGGGCCTGGAAAACGAAGGAGGTGGGACCATGAACGCCCTTCGCTGGATCGGTTTGGCGGGACTCCTCAGCCTCGTGGGGAGCGCCCTGGCCTTTCAGGACCTCACCCTGAACGGACTCCCGGCGGTCACCGTGGTGCGGGGGGAACCCGTGCTCATGGCCGGGTTCTTCAGCGCACCCGGGGAAACCGCCACCGTACGGACCTACTACGATCTCAACAACAACGCCACCCTGGACGCCTCCGATCCCCTGCTGAGCCTGGGCTGGATGTGGGATGGCTCCTGGCAAGATCTGGACGAAACAGTCAACGGCGCCATCCAGGACACCATTGAAACCGCCAGTATCCCTCCGGGGACCTACTTCCTGAAGGTGACCGACGCCGGCGGCTCCGCCCAGGCCACCTTGATGGTCACCGACCTTCAGGAGGGTATCCTGGTGACCGGCGCCGTGGCTCTGCCCCCGGCCACCCCGGGCCTGCTGGTGCTCCTGCTGCCGGCCGACTCCAACCAGCAGCTCCCTCCCCTGAACGCCTTTACGAATCACCTGGGGGTTTTCACGCTCCGGGTTCCGGAGAGTTATGCAGGAACCCGCTGGATCCCGGTGGTCTTTGATCTTCTGGTGCAGGCTCCCTCCTATGTGTCGCCGCTGACCTTTGAGGACACGGTGGTGATCACCGCCCCCACCACCACCGTGAACCTGGCCATGAGCCCCTCCGATGGGACCCAGATCCTGGGCACCCTCCAGGACGACGCCGGGGCCCCCGTTCCCCTGGACTCCCTGCAGGTGTTCGCTGTGGGCATGTACACCAACCTGGTGGACACCTCCATGGCCCTGGCCTTCGGCCGGGTGTACGGCGGGTCCTTTACCCTTCAGGTCAAGGGCCCCATTGCCTTTTACCAGGTGGCCATGCAGTCTGCGGAGGCCTTCGTGCCCCGATACCTGGCTCCCGGACCCCAGATGGCCATGCTCACGGGCACCGGCCAGGCGGAGGTGACCCTGACGGCCTACCGCACCAACGCCACCATTACGGGCCATGTGTACTGGAACGAGGATCAGCCGGCCGACAATATCCTGCTGCGGGGCGAAGGCTATGCCCTGGGCTCTCCCTTCGTAGCCGGCCAGACCTATACGGGCACCTACTCCGACGGCCATTACGAGATGTGGGTAAGCAGCGAACTCAGCGAGTACCGGGTGTCCGTGGATCCGGCCTCGGTGCCCGACAGTTTCTATGTGCAGGAAGGGGTGCAGGTGGTGGGCCCCGGGGCCACGGGAGTGGACTTCCATCTGTACCCCCTGGCCGTAGAGGAACAGGGAACCCCCCGGCCCAGCCTGGAGGTCCACTGGACCCAGGGGGTGGTTCGCCACGAACTGGCCTTCACGCTGACCCTCCCCGAGGCCCAGACCCTGCGGTTTGAGCTGTACGACGCTGCAGGCCGTCGTCGGGCCCGCCTGGGCGAACAACGGTTTTCCCGGGGCGAACACGCGGTGCGGTTGCCCTTGCCCGCTGCCCTGCCCGGGGGCACCTACTTCCTGGTGGTGCGGAATGACCACCGAACGCTGGGCACCTATCGGTTCGTGAAGTTCTAAGCCACGAGCGGTCTTTCCCGACCCTGAGGGCGGAGGCTCCCGGCCATTCCCCGGGGCCAGACGGGGTGCTGTACCCTTGGAACCGTGCGGCGTGGTTCCCTCTGGTGGCTCCTGGGGATCGGGGTTCTCTGGATCCTGACGGCCTGTGCTCCCCGGCCCACCCGGCCGACGGGCCCGGTGCTCGTGGGGCCTGAGGCCCGTACCCGGTACCTCCGCCAGGCCCGGGACTGGCGGTGGCCCCGGCGGGTGGAGGCCGAGGGGGTGTTCGTCGCCCATAGTGACCGCTGGGGTGAGGTCAGCGGTTGGATCCGACTTTTCCTGGCCGACACGGCTTTAGGGGTTGTCCTGGAGGGCCCCCTGGGGATCCCCCTGGGCCAGGTGACCGTGCCCCTGGCCCAGGGCATGCCCGCCCTGCCGGAGACCCTACCCTGGGGGATTTTCTGGCGCTGGGTTCAGGATCCCCTGCGGTATCCCGCGGACACGGTTCGGTTCGGGACCAGCGGCACCCGGTGGGTCCTTTCCACGCCGGCCGGGGTCCTGCGGGTGGACGAATTAGACAGCCGCCCTCCACGCCTGTATATTTCCCTGCGGCGACGGTACCGGATCATGCTGGAGGATATCCGGCCAGTTCAACGCCATCTCTGGCCTTTTCGTGTACGCTACCAGGGGCCGGAGGGTACCCTGGAGATCACCTGGCGCCGGGTGACGATTCCGGAATGAAAGGAGGTTTCTATGGGCTGGGTTGCCGTGCTCTTTTTCCTGGTGGCTGCTCCGCCGGATACCCTGGCCCCGCCCGACACCCTGAGCCCGCCCCCGCGGCGGGTGATGGAGGCCCAGCGGTTCCACCTGCAGGACACGCCCAACGATGCGGGCAACTCCGTGACGCTCCAGTGGACCTATCCTGAGGGCCTCAGGGACTCGGTGCGGGCCGTTGTCGTGTTGCGTGCCACCGCCCCCGATGCCCCGATGGAAGAAGTGAAGTTCATCCCGGGTGCCCCCACGGTGTACAAGGACATGGGGTTGCCCAGTCATACCCCCTTCTACTATCGTGTGCTCTTCCTCACCCTGCAGGGCGATACGATTCAGAGCGAGGTGCTGGGGCCGGTGGAGGCCTATCCCCAGTGGTTCCACACGGGCCGGATCCCCATCCTCCTGGGGGTGATCCTCTATGTGGGGCTTTTGCTCTGGTTCATCGTGCAGGCCCGGGGTGGTCGGACCCTCTTCCTGCGGAAGATCCCCGGCCTGGAGGCGGTGGACGAGGCCATCGGCCGCGCCACGGAGATGGGCCGTCCCATCCTTTATGTGCCCGGACTTTCCACCATTGACGACATCGCCACCATCGCCTCGTTGAACATCCTGTCCCATGTCACACGCAAGGCGGCCGAGTACGAAACCCCCATCATCGTACCCAACCGGAACCCGGTGGTCTACACCGTGGCCCGGGAGATCGTCAAGGAGGCCTACACCTCTGTAGGTCGGCCTGACCTGTTTGACCCTGACCAGGTGTTCTATGTCACCGACAGCCAGTTCGGCTATGCGGCTGCGGTTTCGGGCATCATGATGCGGGACCGGCCGGCCACCAACTTCCTGATCGGCATGTTCTGGGCCGAATCTCTGATCCTGGCGGAAACCGGGGCGGCCTCGGGCGCCATCCAGATCGCCGGCACCGACGCCATCACCCAGCTGCCCTTCTTCATCGTGGCCTGTGACTACACCCTGATCGGAGAGGAGCTCTACGCAGCCTCCGCCTATCTGTCCAAGGAACCCCTGCTCATGGCCACCCTGAAGGGTCAGGACTGGATGAAGTTCCTCCTGGGCCTGGCCCTGGTCCTGGGGTCCTTCTTCGGACTGTTTGGCAAAACCTGGTTCCACGCCTTCTTTGCCGGAGGTTAAACCATGGCAGCACGCACCATTCCCCTGGCCATCGTGTTCTTCTTTGGGGTGCTCATGAGCATCCAGTTTTATATCCCCCATCCTGTTTCCCAGCGCCTCTATGAAATGGTGCTGGACTGGATGAACGGGGTTTCCGCTGCGGCCATCATTCTGGCCGTGGGCAGCCTGGTGAAACACCACTGGCGGAAGATCAGCCGCCGGGAGAATGTGGTGTACTCCTCGGTGACCCTGGCGGCCTTCTTCGTCATGGCCTTCCTGGGGCTCTTCGTGAGCATCGCTGAGGATTCCCTGTTCCAGACGCTCTTTACCAATGTGCAGGTACCCCTGCAGGCCACCATGTTCTCCCTCCTGGCCTTCTACATGGCCTCGGCCGCCTATCGTGCCTTCCGTGCCCGGAACCTGGAGGCCACCCTGCTGCTCCTGGCCGCTTTCGTGCTCATGATCGGCATCATCCCCATCGGCTACCTGATCCACCCCAAGTTTGCGGACTTCGCCCAGTGGGTGCTCAATGTGCCCAACATGGCCGCCAAGCGGGGCATCATGATCGGCGTGGGCCTGGGCATGATCGCCACCTCGGTGAAGATCATCCTGGGCATTGAACGCAACTGGCTGGGAGGCTGAGCGATGAACCACCTGCTCTACAAACTGACCCACCTGAATCGCCAGACCATTTACGGCATTCTGGCCCTGGGCATCATCCTGCCGCTTCTTTTCCCCCTGCGGTTGCCGGAGCATGTCAACCCACCGGTGCAGCGACTCTACGACTACATTGAGAGCCTGCCCGAGGGCTCAGCCATCCTGCTGTCCGTGGACTTCGGGCCCGATGTGCTGCCCGAAACCTATCCCATGTTCCTGGCCGTGTTGCGACATGCCCTGTTCCGGAACCTCAAGGTCATCGGCATCTGCCTGAACCCGGCCGGTATCGGCCTGGGCCTGGAGGGCATCCAGAAGGTGGCCCAGGAACTCCACAAGGAATACGGCACCGACTATGTGTACCTGGGCTTCAAGCCCAACCTGGGGGCCACCATGCTGGGCCTCGGGGAGGATGTCCACAAGGTGTTCCCCACGGACTACTACGGCACGCCCATTGATTCGCTGCCCATGTTCAAGAACATCCGGAACTACAACGACATTGCGCTGGTGGTGTCCTTTTCCGGGGCGAGCCACCCGGCCCTGTGGGTGGGGTACGCCAATGCCCGGTACGGCCAGAAGATCGCCGCCGGGGTCACGGGCGTAATGGCCGCCGACTACTATCCCTACCTGCAGACTGGCCAGTTCGTCGGGATGCTGGCCGGGATGAAGGGAGCGGCGGAGTACGAGTACCTGGTAGAAAAACTCCTGCACCAGGCGGGCCTGAAGACCCCACCGCCCTTTGCCATCCGGGGCATGGACGCCATTTCCGTGGCCCACCTGCTCATCATGCTCTTCGTCATCATCGGCAACATCGGGTACTTCGTGGAACGCAAACGCCGGGAAAGCGGGAGGTAACCCATGCATCTGTCCACGGATCCGTGGGTCTGGGTTGCGGCCATCCTGTCGCTTTTTATCTTTTCGTTCCTGTACAAGGACAACCCACTCTACAAGTTCGCTGAACACCTGCTGGTGGGCATCTCCGCCGGCTACTACCTGGCCCTCTACTGGCACAACGGCATGTACCCCAACATCATTGCCCACCTGAAGGAGGGGAACCTGTGGTACCTGGTGCCTTTGTTCCTGGGGCTTCTGTACTTTGCCATCTTCGTGCCCAAGCACGCCTACTTCATCCGGTGGCCCATTGCCTTCCTCCTGGGGGCGGGGTCGGGGATCGCCATTCCGGCCACCTTCCAGGCCAGCATCTACAAGCAGCTGGAGGGCACACTGCTGAACCCCCTGAACACCTATTCCTCGCCGCTCGCCCTCTTCAACGCCCTGCTCATCTTCTTCGGGGTGCTGCTGGTGCTCTCCTACTTCTTCTTCTCCAAGGAGCACAAGGGGGTGCTCGGCACCACCAGCCGGCTGGGCATCTGGATCCTGATGATCGGCTTCGGTGCCTCCTTTGGCTACACGGTGATGGCCCGTGTTTCCCTGCTCATTGGCCGGCTCCACTTCCTGCTGGGCACCTGGCTGGGCATCCTGCGGTTCTGAGAAATCGGATAAAATCGGATATACTTTAGGCCTTTCGGAGGCCCTGAACGCGCAAAAGGAGGTTGAACCATGACGCTCTTCGTGCCGCACCTGAAGACCGAAGGAGAACCGAAGAAGTACGACTTCATCGTCATCGGCGGCGGCCCTGCGGGCCTGGAGGCTGCCATCTACGCCACCCGCTCGGGGCTCAAAACCCTGGTCCTGGAAAAGAACATCGCCGGGGGTCTCGTGGACGAAAACCCGCTGGTGGAAAACTACCTGGGCTTCAAGAGCATCAAGGGATCCGACCTGGCCCGCACCTTCAAGGAACACGCCCTGGAGTACGCTGAAATCCACGAAATGGAAGAGGTCAAGGAGGTGAAGGCCGAGGGGCACCAGTACCGCGTGATCACCGAGGTGGGGGAGTACCTGGCCGATGCGGTGCTCTTCGCCACGGGCACGACCCACAAGCATCTGGGCATCCCCGGCGAAAAGGAGTACTACGGCAAGGGCGTGTCCTACTGCGTGACCTGCGACGGCTACATCTTCAAGGACAAACGGGTGGCCGTCATCGGCGGCGGCAACTCCGGGGCCATCGCCGCCATCACCATGAAGGAGATCAGCCCCGAGGTGACGGTGATTGAGTTCATGGACCGCTGGATGTGCGAGGATTCGTACCGCAAGAAGATTGAGGAACTGGGGATCCGCTACCTCAAGAACGCCATGGCCACCGAGATCCTGGGCGACGGCTCCAAGGTCACCGGCCTCCGCATCAAGAACCGGGCCACGGGCGAGGAAACGGAAATGCCCGTGGACGGCGTGTTCATCTATGTGGGACTCCTGCCCCAGACCCGGGTGGCCCAGCGCCTCGGGGTGAAGACCGACGAGAAGGGCTATGTGATCACCGATCGGTACCAGCGAACCAACCTGCCCCGGGTGTATGCCGCCGGTGATATCGTGTCCGGCAACTTTGCCCAGATCGCCGTGGCCGTAGGCCAGGGCGCCGTGGCTGCCCTGGCAGCCTACGAGGACCTCCGCCTGAAGTAAGGCACCACAAAAGGAGGGGTGCCATGTCCTTCTGGACCTGGTTCTGGGTGGTGGGAACCTGGGTCCTGTTCCTGGTTCTCACCCTGGTGTACTACTGGAAGGCCGGGGAGGAGACCCATGAATAGCATCCTGGTGGGACTCATCGGCTACCTGGTGGTGGTGCTGGTCATCGGGTTCGTCACCTACCGGTTCATGGGCTCCCTGGACGATTTCCTGCTGGGCGGCCGCCGCCTGGGCGCCGCTCTGATCGCCTTTTCCGAACGCGCCTCCGGCGAAAGCGCCTGGTTCCTGCTGGGCCTGCCCGGCCTCGCCTTCGTAAGCGGCTTTTCCGCCTACTGGACCGTGATCGGCTGTGCCGCCGGCATCTACCTGACCTGGACCCTGATCGCCAAACGCCTGCGTACGGAAACCGGTCGCTTCGGCGCCCTCACCATCCCGGACTACCTGGAGGAACGGTTCCAGGATGCGAGCCACCTGCTGCGGATCGTGGCCACCCTCATCATCCTGGTGTTCTACACCGTGTACCTGGGAGCCCAGTTCATCGGCGCCGGCAAGGTGCTGAATGCCACCTTCGGTATGGATCCCAAAACGGGGATGATCCTGGGCGCTGCGGTGGTCATGTTCTACACCTTCATGGGGGGCTTCCTGGCTGTGGTCTGGACCGACCTGGTCCAGGGCCTGCTCATGGTCTTTGTGGCCGTGGTGCTACCGGTGCTCGGCATCATAGAGGTGGGCGGCTGGCACACCGTGGTGCAGAACCTGCAACAGATCAACCCCGCTCTCCTGGACATCGGGGGCGGCAAAACCGGCCAGGCCCTGCTCCTGGGCCTGGTCATCGGGAGCCTGGGCATCGGCCTGGGCTACATGGGCCAGCCCCACCTCCTGGTGCGATATATGGCCATCCGTTCTCCCCGGGAGATCCGACGGGGGGTCCTGGTGGCCATGCTCTGGGTGCTCCTGGCCTACTGGGGCGCTGCCCTGATCGGGATCGTGGGCGCCGCCTACCTGGGCCCCCACGGCGTGGCGGATCCGGAACACCTGATGCCCCATCTGGCCCGGGTACTCTTCCCCGGCTGGTTCGCGGGCATCGTGATCTCCGGGGCCATCGCCGCCATGATGTCCACCGCCGACTCGCAGCTCCTGGTGGTCACCTCAGCCGTGGTGGAGGACATCTACCGCAAACTGCTGAACCACGAGGCCTCCCAGCGCACCCTGGTGCTGCTCTCCCGCGGGGTCACGGTGGCGGTGACCCTTCTGGCCCTGGTGCTGGCCGTGTACGCCAAGCAGCTCATCTACTGGCTTGTGCTCTACGCCTGGGCCGGCCTGGGCGCCAGCTTCGGCCCCACCATCCTGCTCTCCCTCTGGTGGAAACGCATCACCCGGGCCGGGGCCCTGGCGGGCCTCATCACCGGCACCGTGGTCACCCTGATCTGGTACAATGTGCCGGCCCTCAAGGGCCTGGTGTACGAACTGGTGCCTGCCTTCCTGGCCAGCCTGCTGGCCGCCTGGCTCGTGAGCCTCTGGACCCGACCCCCGGAGCCAGCACCCACCTCCTGAGATGGACCCCGACGCCCTGCAACGGGCCGTTGATCTTCTGCGCCGAACCCGGTTCCTTCTGGTCCTGACCGGGGCGGGCATCTCCGCCGAGAGCGGCATCCCCACCTTCCGGGGCAAGGACGGCCTCTGGAACCGCTACGATCCCCAGGACCTGGCCACACCCGAGGCCCTGCAACGCAACCCCCGATTGGTCTGGACCTGGTACAACTGGCGACGGGGGCTCATCCTGCAGGCCCGCCCCAACCCCGGACACCGGGCCCTGGCAGACCTGGAACGCCTCTTCGGCGACCGATTCCTGCTGGTCACCCAGAATGTGGACGGCCTGCATCAACGCGCCGGCAGTCAACGGGTGGTGGAACTCCACGGAAACATCTTCCAGGAACGGTGCCTTTCGTGTGGACTGGAACGCCAGGCCGAACGGGTGTACCCGGAGGAGGCGTTGCCACCCCGGTGCCCCCGGTGCGGTGGCCTGATGCGACCGGGGGTCGTGTTCTTCGGGGAGATGCTGCCGACGGCAGCCCTGGACCAGGCCCTGGCTGCCGCCCAACGGGCGGATACGGTCCTGGTGGTGGGCACCTCGGCCGTGGTGTATCCTGCGGCGGCCCTGCCCTATGAGGTCCGCAACCACGGCGGCCGGATCCTGGAGGTCAACCCCCGGGCCACCCCCCTGACGCCCCTGGCCGAGGTCTCCCTCCGGGCTCTCGCCGGCCAGGTGCTGCCCGAACTGGTGCGGCACCTTCAGGAAGCGGATCCCCTTGCAGACCCCCGGCCGCAGGGGTAACATTGCAGCGGGATGACGGCGCTTCTCTTCCTGGTCCTGTGGACCTCCGCGGCGGGTGGGGATTCCCTTGTTTCCCCGGCCCGGGTGCTCCACGCCCAGGTGGAGGGGGTGATCGGGCCGGTGACCGCCGAGTTCGTGCTCCATGCCCTGGATCGGGCGGAGCGGCAACACGATGACCTGGTGGTGCTCAGCCTGGATACCCCGGGCGGCCTGGACGAGTCTATGCGACTCATCGTCAAGCGGATCCTCCAGAGCCGGGTGCCCGTGGTGGTCTATGTGGCACCGCCGGGCGCCCGGGCAGCCTCGGCCGGGGTTTTCATCACCTATGCTGCCCACATTGCGGCCATGGCCCCAGGGACCAACATCGGGGCTGCCCACCCGGTTTCTATGGGCCAGAAGGCCGACAGCACCATGCTGGAGAAGATCACCAACGATGCCGTGGCCTATCTGCGATCCCTGGCTCGCAAGCGGGGACGCAATGAGGAATGGGCCGAGGATGCTGTGCGGCGGTCGGTATCGTTGCCCGCCGAGGAGGCCGTGGCCCGGCAGGTGGTGGACCTCCTGGCCCAGGACCTCAACGACCTCCTGCAGAAGGTCCACGGCCGCACCGTGGTGCTGGATACCGGGGATACCGTGCGGATTCGTGCCTGGCCTGCCCGGGTGCACACGGTGCGGATGGGCCTCCGTGAACGGATCCTGGCCATCCTGACCAACCCCAATGTGGCCTACATCCTGCTGATCCTGGGCTTTTACGGCCTGTTCTTTGAACTCTCGCATCCGGGATCGGTGCTGCCCGGAGTGGCGGGCCTGATCTCCCTGATCCTGGCCTTTTACGCCTTCCAGACCCTGCCGGTGAACTATGCGGGCTTGCTGCTGATCCTCCTGGCCATGGTGCTCTTCCTGGCTGAGGTTAAGGTGCAGTCCCACGGCCTCCTGGGCCTGGGAGGTGCGGTTTCCCTGATCCTGGGGTCGCTGATGCTGTTTGATCGGAGTGTGGACTTCCTGCGGATCTCCTGGTGGACCCTGGGCCTGGTCCTGGGGGCAACCCTCGTGTTCTTCCTGGTGATCCTGGCCAAGGCGGTGCAGGCCCAGCGGCGTCAGCCCGTGACCGGAGCCGAAGGGCTGGTGGGCCTGGAAGGAGAAGTGCGGAAGCCCCTGGGACCTGACCGGGAGGGCCTGGTGCTCGTGCACGGCGAACTCTGGCGGGCCCGGAGTTCCAGGGTCCTGGAGCGGGGCCGACGGGTCCGCGTGGTCCGGGTGGAGGGCCTGACGCTCTGGGTGGAACCCGTCCAGGAGACGCCCGGAGGTTCTCCAGAGGAGGCCCCGAAACCCGACCGCTCCTGACGGGTCCGGAGACCACCCCCAGGGGATTTTCCCTCTGGAGTGCGGTGCCCCGGTACCGCTTTGATCCCCCTTTGGAGTGCGGTGCTCCAGCACCGCTTTGATCTTCCTTTTGGACTGCGGTGCGCTCGCACCGCTTTGATCCAACCAAAGCGGCGACAGGTCGCCGCACTCCAAATCCTCCGGATGCGAGACTCCGGCCCTTTGGAGTGCGGTGCCCTGGCACCGCTTTCCTACCCCTCGGCGAAGGCAAGCCATTGCGGCAAAGGCCGCCCCAAGATGAAAAACATCGCGGCTGAAGGCCGCTCCTACAGGTGGGAAATGAGGAACCCCTGGAGGGCAATGGCCTTTCTGGTGGGGTGTGGGGGGCTTTTCGGGTTTCCCCAGTGGAAAACAACCACTCCCTGCCAGATCCGACACCGATCGCGTGGGGGTTGCTTTTCGGGTTCCCCAGCCCGGGGACCCACAAACACCTCGTTCTCCCACAAAGGGTTGGCGCCTCGCCAGGCCCCTCCGGGAGCCTGGAAGAGGGAGAAACTACACGAACACCTTGTGTTCTTCCAGGTGCAGATGCTGGAGCAGGCGATGCCGGAGCCAGCGGCGGAGCCAGTGGTTCTGGCGGAGGGCCCGGCGGATCTCGGGCAGGGCCTGTCGTGCGGCCTCCTGGCCCCGATCCACTGCAAAGGCCCACCGGTCAAAGTCCACCCAGGTCATCGCCCCCAGGTCGGGTCGGATCACCACCTGGGCCAGGTGCAGCAGCAGCCGGTGGAGTTTCTGCACGCCCATCTGATCTGCCCGGATCATGGTTTCCAGGGCGTTGCGGGGTTCCTGGAGTTCCTCCAGGGGGCTGCCGACATCTACGGCGATCACCAGGTCCACCCCGTGGAGCCAGAGCACTTCCACGGGCACCTTCATGGAGGGGCCGCCGTCCACCAGCAGCCAATCCTGGTAGGGCAGGGGAGGGAACACCCCGGGGATGGCCGAGGAGGCATAGAGGGCCTGCCACAGGGGGCCGGTGGTGAAGATCACATCCAGCCCCTGGCGGAGGTCCAGGGCGGACACATAGAAGGGCCAGGGCAGGTCGTCAAAGGTATGGTACCGGACCAGGTTCTTGATGGACACCTCCAGGGCCCGGCCGGAGAGCACGGCCGTATTCCGCAGGGCTTTGAGGTAGGTCAGGCCGTTCCGGAACCACTGTTGCACCGTGCCGAAGAGGCCGTGGTGTTCCTGTTTCAGGCCGCCGAAGCCGATGGCCTGGTATCCGGGGCTTCTCAGGCCTTCCTGGATCACCCGGCGGCTGCCCTCGTACCCGTACAGGCCGTAGAGGGCGCCCAGGATGGAGCCGGCGCTGGTGCCGCTCAGGGCCACGGGCCGGATCCCTGCGTCCTCCAGGACCTTCAGGACGCCCAGGTGGGCCAGGCCCCGGGCTCCGCCGCCGCCCAGGGCGATGCCGATCCGGGGGCGGCGCCCGAGCATCTCAGGCCTCCGGGAACCCCAGCAGTCGGGGTTCCGGGTCCCCTTCCCTCAGGACGGCCACGGGCATGGCCTCGGTGTTGTAGGCGAAGCCGTACTCGCCCTCGTGGTTCAGGGCGATGACCCCTGCGCCCAGGTTCACCTTCCGGCTCAGATAGTCCACGCCGGCCTCACAGGCCTTCTGGGGAGAGACGCCGGCGGCCATGAGGTCGGTGACGGTCTTGGAGAGCAGGACTCGCATGATGCCCTCGCCGATGCCGGTGGAGGAGGCACCGCCGAAGGGGGTGGCGTAGGTGCCAGCGCCGGGAATGGGGGTATCGCCCACGCGGCCGTAGAGTTTGAGGAACACCCCGCCCGTGGAGGTGCCGGCCACGATTTCCCCGTGGTCGTCCAGGGCCACGCACCCCACGGTGCCCTTCAGGAGTTCGGGGTGTTTCCGGATGAGTTGTCGGATCCTGGGATAGTAGGTGCCGTCCTCGCCCTTCAGGAGTTTTTCCCGGAGTTTCCGCCACTGTTTCCGGCGTTCCTCGGTGATGGGATCGTAGGGTTCAAAGCCCAGGAGGCGGGCGAACTTTTCTGCCCCTTCGCCCACCATGAGCACGTGGTCGGTTTCCTGGAGGACATGGTAGGCGAGGAGGATGGGGTTTTTGATGCGTTCCACGCCGGCCACGGCGCCCATCCGCAGGTCTGAGCCCCGCATGATGGAGGCGTCCAGTTCGCAGCGGCCGTCCAGGGTGAGCACGGAGCCGGTGCCGGCATTGAAGACGGGATCGTCCTCCATGGCCATGACCGCAGCCAGGCAGGCCTGTTCGGCGTTCTCGCCCTGTTGCAGGCGTTCAAAACCCGCGGTGACGGCGCGGATCAGGCCGGCCCGGATCCGTTCCCGTTCCCGGGGTCGGAGCCGGCCGGCGCCTCCGTGGAGGATGAGGGCTTTCATGGGCCAATCCTTTCCTTGAGTTTCTGGAACCGTTCAAACTCTTCCTGGAGGCGTTGTTCCAGGAGTTCCCGAGGCAGGCCGGGATGTTCCTCGGCAAAGGCGTAAAGGGAAGACACCACATTCTCGTACATCTGGTCCAGGAAGTGGTGGAGTTCTTCAGTGGACACCGGGCCGAACTCCCCCTGGCGGACCCGTTCCAGGAAGGTTTCCAGTTCCAGGGGGCCTTCGTCGGCAGACAGGGAAAGGTACAGGTCCAAAAGCGACGGTTTCTCCACGGTGACACCGGATGCCGGGGGCGGGACTCGAACCCGCACGGGGTCACCCCCAGGGGATTTTAAGTCCCCTGCGTCTGCCATTCCGCCACCCCGGCAGACAAAGAGGCGGCGCCGGGATTCGAACCCGGGAATAGCGGATTTGCAATCCGCCGCCTTGGTCCACTTGGCTACGCCGCCGTCCTCAAGTAGAATATATGGCGGAAGCCGTTGAGGTGTCAACAGGTTCGGCTCCACAGAGGAACCCATGAAACTCCACAATCTGGATGAACTTCTGGAGACCGCCATACAGGCCGCCCTGGAGGGCTCCCGGATTCTGCTGGATCACTTCGGAAAATTGAAACCCTCCGAAGTCCAGACCAAGGCGGTCAACGACTTTGTGACCCGGGTGGACCGGGAATCCGAAGAGAGGATCCGGGCCTTCCTGCGACATCGGTTCCCCGAGATCGCCTTTCTGGGGGAAGAGGAGGGCGGCAGCGAGGGCGAGGTGTTCTGGCTGGTGGACCCCCTGGACGGCACCACCAACTACATCCACGGGTTTCCCTTCTTTTCCGTGTCTGTGGCGCTGATGATGGAAGGGCAGCCGGCCCTGGGGGTGGTCTACGATCCCCTGCGGGAGGATCTCTATGTCGGACGCCGGGGTGGGGGCGCCTTTCGGAACCGTCAACGGATCCGGGTGTCGGCCCGGCGCCGCCTGGAGGGTACCCTGATCGCCACCGGCTTCCCCTTCCGGGCAAAGCACAGGCTGGACGAGTACCTGGTGGCCTTCCGCGCCATCTTCCAGCGGGCCTCGGGGGTGCGGCGGGCGGGTTCGGCCGCCCTGGACCTGGCCATGACCGCCGCCGGCATCGTGGACGGCTTCTTTGAGTTTGGCCTCTCGGGCTGGGATATCGCCGCCGGCGCCCTGCTGGTGCAGGAGGCGGGCGGGGTGGTCACGGATTTCCAGGGGGGCCCCCGATACCTGGAGACCGGCAATGTCCTGGCGGGCCCGGAGCCCGTGGTCCAGGCCCTCCTGCCCATCCTCCAGGAGGCCTTTGGTGGAATCCCATGAAGCTCCCGGATTTCCGAAAACTCCTGCGGTTCCTGCGTCGCTCCTCCTACGAGACCCCCCGGATCCGCTTCTGCGCCCGGTTTGATCCCCAGAGCCGGGTGCTCGTGCTCCTGCCCGAAAACCCCTACGACTTTGGCCTGGCCCTGAAGACCATCATCTCGGTGTTGCACTACTTCAAAACGGTCCCCCGCTATGTCTACGAACCCCGGGGCCGCTCCTATGTGCCCTGGCTGGAGGCCTACCGCGTGCACGACCTGGAACGCTGGCCTCCGGAACACCCCGAACCCGTGGATGTGCTGGTGGACTTCTCCCGGCCACCTTCGCCCTATCGGGAATTCCCCCGCCAGGTCCAGGCCGAGTACCGGGTTTCCTATGACCCGGAGAGTTTCCCCTTCTACAACCTGCTGGTGGCCACCAACTTCCAGGAAGCCCATCCCTACGAAGCCCTCTGCCGGATCTTCCAGATCCCCCTGGAGACCCTGCCCCCCGTGGCCTCCTCGCGCCTGAAGGGCCGCATGTGGAACGAACTGGTGTACCGGGGCCACAGCCCGGACCGGAAACTGGTGTTCCTGGATACCCAGCTCCAGGAACGGGACCTAGACCGTATTGAAGCCCAGCTGGTGCGTGTGACTTTCCTCCACACCGGAAAAACCTCCCGGGGCCTGGACATCACCCGCTATCCCCCCCTGGAACAGCTGGCGCTCCTTGCCCTTTCGGACCTGTACATTGGCGAAGACTCCCTGTTCCTGCCCATGGCCCTGGATATGGGCATTCCCGTACTCCTGCGCAAAACCGATCGGTCCTTTGAGGAGTCGGATCGCCTCCGCCTCTGGGACAACATGGACTCCCTGGAGGAAACCCTCCAGGCCCTGTTCCGGCGATGATCCGGTATCTGCTCAGGCTCCTGGCCCGACACAAACTGCGCACGGCCTTTGTGCTGGTGGCGATCTTTGGCTATTCCCTTTTGAACGGCGTATCGCTGGCCTTCCTCTCGCCCCTGCTCAAGGTGCTCTTCAGCGGTGGCCAGGCCCTGCAGGTGCCCGGGGCCCACAGTTCGCTCCTGGATCGCCTGAGCCGGTGGATCGCCGGGATCCCCCCAATGGAGGCCGTGCAACGGCTGGCAGGGGCCATTGTGTTCCTGTTTCTCCTCAAGAGCGTGTTCGCCTACCTGCAACGCTTCCTTACGGTGATGCTCCAGGAGCGCATCGCCCGGGACCTGCGGAACGAACTCTACGACCGGGTGCTCCAGTTCCCTGTGGCCCTCGTGGAACAGTACTCCACGGGGGAGTGGGTCTCCCGGTTCCTGAGCGATGTGAACCAGGTGAAGAACACCATCACCAACGGCCTCTTTGAGATGGTCAAGGAGGGCAGCAACGCCCTGGTGTACCTTTTGATCGCCCTGCTGGCCAGCTGGCGGCTGACCCTCTTCGCCTTCGTGGTGGTGCCGGTGTTCTCCTACCTGATCGTGCTCATCGGCCGGCGGATCCGCAAGCGGTCCCGTCGGGTCCAGGACCGGATGGCCGACCTGGGCAAGCACCTGGCCGAGACGCTGGAGGGCATCCGTACAGTGAAGGGCTTCGGCATGGAACCCCTGGAGGCCCAACGGTTTCGGCAGCGCACCCGGGCCTTTTACCGGGCCTTCAAACGCCGCGAGTACCTCCGGGCCCTGGGATCGCCGCTCACCGAGTTCCTCTCCTCCCTGGCAGCGGCCCTGATCCTGCTGTACGGTGCCCGGTTGATCTTCGTAGAGCACACCCTGACCCCGGACCGCTTCTTCGTGTTCCTGGCCGGGGCCCTCTCTCTGATGGCCCCCTTCAAACGGATTTCCAATGCCAACGCCATCCTGCAGCATGGGCTGGGGGCCGGCACCCGCCTGTTGGAACTTCTGCGTTCCCCGGAACGCGAAACCGGCGGCACCCGACCGTTTCCCGGCCTGCGGGAGGCCATCGTGTTTGACCGGGTGTCCTTCGCCTACCGGCCGGATCAGCCCGTGCTGGAAGAGGTTTCCTTCGTTCTAAAAAAGGGCCAAAAGATCGCCCTGGTGGGCCCCTCGGGGGCGGGGAAGACCACCATCGCAGACCTGCTCCTGGGCTTTTACCCGCCCACCCGGGGCCGGATCCTGGTGGACGGCGTGGACCTGCGGGAGTACGACCTCCGGTCCTATCGGCAACACGTGGCCCTGGTGCCCCAGACGGTGCTCCTGTTTTCGGGCACGGTCCGTGACAACATCGCCTACGCCCGGCCGGACGCCACCCCCGAAGAGGTGGAACAGGCCGCCCGGGAGGCCCAGGCCCACCCCTTTATCCAGCGGCTGCCCCGGGGCTACGATACCCATCTGGGAGAACGGGCCACCGCCCTTTCCGGCGGCGAGAAACAACGGATCGCCCTGGCCCGTGCCATCCTGCGGGACGCCGAGATCGTGGTGCTGGACGAGGCCACGAGCCACCTGGACCCCCGCACCGACGCCGAGATCCAGGAGACCCTGTGGCGCTTCCTGGAACCCCGCACCGCCCTGATCATCGCCCATCGCCTGAGTACCGTGGAGCGGGCCGACGAGATCCTGGTGATCCACCAGGGCCGCATCGCCTGCCGCGGACGCCACCCGGAGCTCCTGCAGACCTGTGAACTCTACCGGGAGTTCTACGCACTTCAGCACGGCGGAGGTGCCCCCCGTGAGGTCTAAACTGCTGCCCTATGTCCTGGTCTCCCTGGCCGTCCTTCTGATGCTCTCCATCGGCACCGCCCGGGTGATGCTCTCCACCGTGGAACGCCAGGTGAACCGCACGAGCCGCCTGGTGGCCCTCCTGCTCTCCGAACTCCTGGTGCCCTCCCTGGAACGCCCCCAGGTGGCCCAGACCCTCCGACGGGTCCTCCAGGATGTGGACTTTCCCATCGTGGTCACCGACGAACTGGGCCTGCCCCGGGCCTGGCACCGCATCGGCGTGCCGCCCGATCGCTTCTCCCCCGAAGAACTCCAGCGGCCCAACCGCCTGAAACACGACCCCGAGTACCTGAAGATCCTCCGAACCATCGCCCGGCTCAAAAAGCTCCATCCTCCCGTGCCCATCGTGGCCAGCAACCAGGTGGTGGGCTACCTGTACTACGGACTTCCTCCCATTGCCACCTTCCTGCAGGTGTTGCCCTTTCTGCTGCTCGTGGTGGGGGCCTTGACCTTCGCCGGGCTTGTATGGGCAGCCCACTCCTTCCAGGATTACACCCTCAAGGACTTCTGGGCCAGCTTCGCCAAGGGCCTGGCCCACCAGATGGGCGTGCCCGTCTCCTCCCTGTGGGGGTGGCTGGAACTCCTGAAGGGCTCCAACGCCGACCCCCGAATCCTTCAGGAGATGGAAAAGGACCTGCAACGCCTCTCGGCGATCCTGAGACGCTTCTCCAAGATCGGCGGAGAAGAACGCCTGGAACCCCTGGACCTGGTGCAGGTGGTCCGGGAAACCGTGGACCTGGCCCGGGACCGCATCGTGCGGAACATGGAGATCCGGCTCTCCCTGCCCCCCCGGTGCACCCTGCGGGGAGACCGGGAACTCCTCTCCTGGGCCCTGGAGAACCTTCTGAAGAACGCCTACGAGGCCCGACGCCCCGAGGGCGGCCAGATCGTGATCAGCCTGGTGTGCCACCGGGACGAGGCCATCCTGCGGGTGTCCGATAACGGCAAGGGCATCCCCCGGGAGTACCTGAAGCTGCTCTTTCGCCGATCCTTTTCCACCAAGGAACGGGGCTGGGGTGTGGGCCTTTTGCTGGTGCGCCGCATCGTGGAGGAGATCCACGGCGGCAAGATCCGTCTGGTCCGCAGCGAGCCCCTGGTAGAAACCACCTTTGAACTGAGGTTTCCGCGATGAAGGCTGCCGTGATTGGCACCTCCTTTTCCGGGAAGACCACGCTCTTCCGGCTGCTCACGGAACACCCTGCGGCCGGACCGGACCTGTTCTCCGGGGTTGGCCAGATGATCCTGCCGGTGGAGGGCGTGGAGGCGCTGGCCCGCACCGTGGGATCCCGGCGGGCCACCCACCCCCGGGCCGACCTCTACGACTTTGACGGCTTCGGCAAACGCTGGTCCGAAGAACACGCCGGCCGCATTTTCAACAGCCTGGCTGGCTTTGACCTCCTGATCCAGGTGGTCAACGCCTTCACCCGGAACCCCCTGGAGGACTTTGAGGATCTGGACCTGCGGCTCGTGCTCACGGATCTGGAACACGCCGAAGGACTCCTGAAACGGCTGCGTAAGGAGATCCAGGCGCGAAAGGCCGATCGCCGGCTGGGGGAACTCCTGGAACAGGCGGTGGCCCTGCTGGAAGCCGGCCAACCCCTGCAAAACCTGGACCTCCAGCCCCAGGACCACAAAAGGCTCCGGGGCTACGGGTTCCTGACGCTTTTGCCCCGCATCGTGGTGGTCAACCGG
>CAZXAO010000005.1:0-23152 GCA_964638465.1 uncultured bacterium
CCCGAAGAGCGGCACCAGGCGGCCCGGGAGGCCCGGGCCTTTGCCCATAGGCGATTCCTCACCTGGACCCAGGTGGTCGAGATGGAACACCGGATCTTCCAGCACCTGATCCGCCATGCGTCTGCTTAAGAATGTGGTGGCCAACTACGCCCTGCGACTGGGATCCACCCTGCTGGCCCTGGTGCAGGTGAAGATCCTGAGCGGTGCGTTGCCCCGGGCAAGCCTGGGCCTGTACTTTGGTACCGCCGGCACGGCTTTGTTCCTCCTGGAGTTCCTGAAACTGGGGACCCACCTGGTGCTCCCGCGGTTCGTGCCCCTGTATCGGGCCCGGGGAGAGGTTCGGCAGGCCCGGGCCCTGGAAGGACTGGTGTTCTCCGGCTATGCCCTCCTGGTGCTGATGGTCTTTGCCGGTGCCCTGGGTCTCGCCCGGGTGTTTCAGGGCTCGCCCTTCTGGCAGGTGTTCCCCCTGGCCCTCCTGGCCTTTGGGGTCCAGGCCTGGAACCAGTTGCAGAGCACGGCCCTGGTGGCCCGGCTCCGGGCCACCACCGCCGCCTGGGTGTTCCTGCTGGGCCAGACCCTGTTCACCCTGTGGCTGTTTCTGGAACGGCGCCATCTGACGCTGGAGCGCGTGTTCGGCCTGGCCGCCGGGGCCTTCCTCGTGTCCAGCGTGATCGCCCTGGCCCTGCTGAAACCCGCCAATCCCCTGCGGTTCCGTCGGGACCCCGAGCTCTTCCGGTTCGCCCGCTTCGCCGTGTACCATACCTTCTTCAGCCCGGTGTTCCACTACTTTGACTATGTGGTGCTCTCCCTGGCCTCCACCTGGGGCTCCCTGGCCCTCTTCGGCCTGGCCCGAAGGGTAGAGGAGTTTCTGAAGAAGCTCCTCTGGATCCCCCTGGAGGTGTTGGCCCCGGAGATCAGCCTGCGGGACGCCGCCGAAGACCAGGGCCGCTGGCTGGCCAGCCAGGTGCTCCGCTTCTACTGGTTCGCCAGTCTGGCCCTGGCTGTGCCGGCCCTGTTGTACCGTCAGGAACTGGTGGTGCTCATTTCCCGGAGCCAGTATGCCGGGGCAGGCCTCTACCTGGCCGTGCTGGTGGTGCATGTGGTGCTCTTGGGATGGGCGGCCCCCCTGGGGGTCGCTGCACGATCCCTGGGCGATATGAAACTCCTGTTCCTGGCCGATGCCCTGCGGAACGGCGCCTATGTGCCCCTGGCCCTCCTGATGACCTGGCAGTGGGGACCCCTGGGACTGGCCCTGTCCTTCGTCCTCTCTACGGCCCTCTCGCTACTTTTCCTGATGGGGCGTGCCCCCTCCCTGGGGCTGCGATTGCCGGCCCCCCGGGAGGTGCTCCTGGGGATCGGACTGGCCGCCCTTGCCCTGGCTGTGGGACAGCTGGCAGGCCGACCTCTGGGCCTTTTGCTCTCGGTGCTCGCGCTTGGACCCTGGGGGCACATGCCCCCGGAGGATCGGCACAGGCTTCTGGATCTTTTTCGTCGTCGCCATGCGTGAAAAACCCCGGATGCTGCTCCTGACCCCCTGGCCCGGTGAGTGGCGGCCGTCGGAGCCCAATCCCTCTACCCGGTATGTGTTGCCCGTGCTGCAACAGGCCTTTGAGGTGCACCTGCTCTTTCCCGCCCGCCGGCCCGGAGCCTTTCCGCCCGAGGAACGGGGATTTCACCTCCATCCCGTGCCGGGCCTTCCCCCCACCGCGCGTCGGGGCCCCTGGGCCCACCTTCGGGCCTTTCCCGAACTGGGCTGGGCCCTGTTCCGCGAAGGCCAGAAGATCCTGCATCGGCAACGTTTCCACCTGGTTTACGGCCACTCAGGGTTTGTGGCGTGGCCGGTGTGGGCCCTGGGGCGCCGCTTCGGCCTACCCACGGCCCTCAAACTCTTTGGTGTGGTGCGGTACAGCGAGATCCGGCCCACGCCCCGCAGCGTGCTGGTGAACCTGGAACACGAACTGGCATACCGGCTGCCCGTCTTACGGCTGCTCGTGGTCAATGATGGCACCGGAGGCCGGGTGATGGCCCAGCGACGCGGGATCCTGCACCGCTTTGTGGAACTTCCCCAGAGCCGACCCTCGGGATGGTCCCGGAGGCCGCAGGCCGAGGCCCGCCGGGCCCTGAAACTTCCGCTGGATCGGCCCATGGCCCTGGTGGTGAGCCGGCTGGACCTCTTCAAGGGGCTGCACCTTTTGCCGGACCTGGTGGCCCGCATTCATCGCCAGGTGCCGGAGGCCCGGGTGGCCATCGTGGGGACCGGCCCCCTGGAACCCGTGCTCCGACGGGATCTGGAACGACGGGGCCTCCTGGAGGTGGTTCGGTTCCTGGGGTACATCCCCCACGAGCGCCTGGCGCAGGTGTATGCGGCCGCGGATGTGTTCCTGGGTATTGCAGATCTTTCCACCTGCACCCGGCCCGTGGTGGAGGCCCTCACCCTGGGAGTACCCGTGGTGGCCTGGGAACTCCTGTACAGTCGGGAGTGTTTACGGGACAGCCCGGGCGTGGTGTGGGTTCGGCCCTTGGACACCGAGGCCTTCGCCCACCAGGTGGCCCTGTTGCTTACCCGGCCAGAGGTCCGGGAAGCCCTGGGAAAGCAGGCGGAGGCCCACGCCCTTCAGGCCTTTCCCACGATTCAGGAGGTGGCCCGGCGGGAGGTGGAAACCCTGTTACGCCTGGTTCCGGGGGGTGTCGGTGCCGCTGCGGGCCTGCTTTAAGAGGTCCACGATTTCCTGGTACCCTGCCTGGCGGGCCAGGTCCAGGGCCGTGTCGCCGTAGGTGTTCCGCTGGAAGGGGTTGGCACCGTGGGCCAGCAGCAACTCCACCAGATCCCGGTTACCGGTGACGGCGGCGATGTGCAGAGGAGTGTCCTGCCGGTCGTCCCGGGCGTCCACCCGGGCCCCGTGTTCCAGGAGCAACTGGGCCACGGCCCGATGGGTGCCTGCCACCAGGGCGGGCATTTTCCGGTACATCTCCGGGGGTGGGGTCTCCGGAGTTTCTCCCTTCTCCTTCAGAAAGGCCTGCATCCGCTGGAAGCCTGTGGCACAGGCCGCATGGAGGGGGGTGGTGTGGAATCGGTCCGGAGCATTGGGATCGGCCCCGTGTTCCAGGAGCAGGCGGGCCACCTCCACGGCCCCCACATAGGCCGCAGCGTGGAGAGGTGTTTCGCCGTCCTTGTCCCGGATGTTGGGCTGGGCCCCGGCCTCTAGCAGGAGCTTCGTGAGGTCAGCCCGGTTCTGCAGGGCGGTCAGGTGCAGGGGGGAAACGCCGTTTTGATCCCGGGAGTCCGGGGGATGACCTCCCTTGAGAAGGATCTCTACGCTGCCCTGGTGCCCCCCTAAGACAGCGTAGTGGAGCGGACGAAGCCCCTGTAGGTCCGCCAGGTGATCCAGGGGTTCTTCCACCTGGCGGAGAAGCCACTGCAGGACTTCCAGCCGACCGTGGTACGCCGCCACATGCAGGGGAAGCACCCCGTCCTCGTCGGGGATGTGGGCGGTTTTGCTCATCAGCACGAAGTAACGGGCCAGGGCCAGATTTCCCTCACCGGCAGCATAGTGGAGGATGGACCAACCTTCTTTTCGCAGCATTTTTGCACTTCCTTTCCCTTGAACGCCCCTATTATAGACCCCGGGCTCGTATAATATGAACGATGGAACCCCTGACGCGTTTTCGGTTGCTTCAAGGGATGGGCCTGGTGCTGGTGCTCTGGGTGATCGGGGTTTCCAGTTGCCGACGGATCTACCGGTACGCCCCGGGCCAGGTGAACGAACTCGTGGTAATCACCCACGATTCCACCTTCCTCGCCCGGATCCAGCAGGGCATCAATGAGGTCTTCTACACGCCCCAGGAGGAATCCCTGTTTGTGGTGATCGTGCCTCCGGACAGCCTGATCCTCCGGTACCTGGACCACAAGAATGTGCTCATCGTGGCGTATCCGGGCTCGCCGGACTGGCCCGTGTACCGTCAGGTGTTCGGCGAGCGCACCGGGGTGCACCTCCTCTCCGGTCGCCACGCCGTGGACGATCATCTGATGGGCATCGCCGGACCCAAGTGGGAAGCCACCCTCACCCTTCTGGAAGAATACCTGCCCCGCATCAAGGACAGCCTGATGGCCTGGATGTACCAGAACTATCTCCGTCGGGAGTACTTTCCCGGCCACAATCCCCAGATCCGCGACATCCTCCGGGAACGGTGGCACCTGGACATAGATATGCCCAGTGGCTGGGCCTTCTTCGTACAGGAGGATAGTTTGTTTGCCCTGGCCAAACACTACCCGGATCGCTTCTTTCTCGTGTACCAGGAACCCGCCCCCCGCACCCTGGACCCCTGGCAGCTCCTGGACCTCCGGGATGCCCTCACCCGGGTGTACTACGACGGTGACTTCGTTCTGCGGGATACGACCACCCTTCGGTTCCAGGAGGGGGCCTTCCTGGGCCAGCCAGCCCGGGTGATCTACGGTGTATGGCAGAACAACCGACGGGTGCTGGGAGGCCCCTTCAAACTCATTGCCTTCAACTACCGGGATCGCTTCTTCCTGGTGGACATCGGGGTCTTTGCACCGGATCTGGACCACAAGATGCCCTTCATCTTCCGTACTGAGGCCTTCCTTCGCTCCATGAGGGTGCTGGACTAAATGTGGCCCTGGGATCCGGTGGAGCCGACCTTCTGGGACCTGGCCCTGCCCGAGGGACTCCAGGCCCTGGTGGCTCCCTACTTCGTGATCCGTCGGGTGCAGGCCCTGGGACCCAACGCCTGGCTCATCCACGGGACCTTTGGCCCCGGGGACCCCTCCCGGCTTTCCGAGGACCTGTTCCGCCACCTGATGGCTGCGGGTTATGTGCCCAGCCTGCGGCAGGTGTCGCCCGACCTGTATGAACTGTACATCGCCGAGGAGCCCGAGGAGCTCCGTCGCCCCTCCCGGCCCTGGCTCCACCTGGTGCTCTTCCTGCTGACCGTGCTCACCACCCTGATGGCCGGAGCCTTCCACACTGGACAGGACCCCTTCCGCCACCCCCTGGCTCTGCTTTCCGGCATCCCCTTTTCCTTTACCCTGCTGGCCATCCTGGGGTCCCACGAGATGGGTCACTACCTGATGGCGCGGTATCACGGGGTTCGGGCCACCTTGCCCTACTTCATCCCCTTTCCCCATCCGCTCATCGGGACCCTGGGGGCCGTCATCCGGATCCGCTCGCCCATCCCCTCTCGCAATGCCCTCCTGGACATCGGTGCCGCCGGCCCCTTTGCGGGCATCGCCGTGGCGATCCCCCTGACCCTGCTCGGGATCCACTGGTCCGATCTGGTTCCGCTGCACCAGGTGCGGGGGGCTCTGCAGCTCGGTGAGCCCCTGCTGTTCCGTTTGCTGGTGTGGGGAGTGAAGGGGCCGTTGCCACCGGACACCACCCTGTTCCTGCATCCCGTGGCCTTTGCAGGATGGCTCGGGTTCTTCGTGACCGCCCTGAACCTTCTGCCCTCAGGGCAACTGGACGGAGGGCACATCGCCTACGCCCTCTTCGGCCCCCTGCACCGCACCATCTCCCGGGTTACCTTCCTGGCCCTGGTGCTCCTGGGATTCCTCTGGCTGGGATGGTGGACCTGGGCGTTCCTGATCCTGGTGTTCATCCGTTTTGATCATCCGGCCCCCCTGAACCAGGTGAGCCGGCTGGATCCCCGACGCCGGTGGATCGGCTACCTGGCGATGCTCCTCTTTCTGTTGACCTTTGTGCCCGTGCCCATCTCAGCCGGCTGAGGAGGAGCCCCACCGCCGGTCCAGCCATCGGGCGTACAGGATGAATACGAAGTTGGACACGGTGACGATCTGCTTGATCACGAACTGGCCCGCGAACAGGGAGAGCAGGGGTAACACCCCGAAGAAGGCAAGCGAATTGAACACCAGCACATCCAGGGTGGTACTGGCCAGGTTGCTCAGCAGGAAGGCCAGCACGAAGCGTTCTTCAATGCCCACCCGATGGGCCACCCAGGCGTCCAGCCGCGAGGACAGGTAGAAGGACACCATGGAGGAGGCCACCACCCGCAGGTCCATGTGGAACAGGGTATCAAAGGCCTTGCCCAGGAAGTCGTTGGGGCCGGTGGGGATCAGCGAAGCGGTCCAGAGAAAGAGGGCCACCACGAGGTTGGCGAACAGGGTGAGCAGGATCATACGCTTGGCGCCGCCATAGCCCTCTCGCCGGTGGATCACATCCAGCAGGCTGTAGGCCGAGTTGTAGGTCATGTCGCCCGCCGTGAACAGGAGGGGTCCCACGGTAAAGGTCTTGTACACCGTGATGTTTGCCGCCACCACCAGGATCACATGGGTGAGTTCCACGATCCGCTGGCCCAGCCAGCGCGAAAGATAGATGGCCGCCGTGACCACCCCCAGGGTGACCACGGCCCAGACCACGACGGGAAGCCACAGGGTGCCGGTCATCGGGCGGATATGATACAGAACGCCGTCCGGCTGTGGCGGAGTGGGGCAGACCGCAGGGTTCCACTTCGGTACACGGACCGCCCCGGGACGACCGGCCAGGGATTCCTGGAAACCTTTTGAGAGGCAAAAGCTTTGCAGCCTGACGCCGGGGCTTGTTCCCCGTCGGGAACGGGCATACAATGCCATTGTGGGCTTTAAAGGAGGGCTTTGTCATGTTGATCACCAAACAGGAGGCGCTGGAGTACCACAGCAAGGGTCGGCCCGGCAAGATTGAGGTGGTGCCGACCAAGCCCTGCTATACCCAGCGGGACCTCTCCCTGGCTTATACCCCCGGTGTTGCAGAACCCGTCCGAGAGATCGTCCGGGATCCCGACCTGGCGTACCGATACACCGCCAAGGGCAACCTGGTGGCCGTGATCTCCAACGGCACCGCCGTGCTGGGCCTCGGCAATGTCGGGGCCCTGGCCGGCAAACCCGTGATGGAGGGGAAGGGGGTGCTCTTCAAACGCTTCGCCGACATTGATGTGTTTGACATTGAGGTGAACGAAACTGACCCCGATCGCTTCGTGGAGATCGTGGCGGCCCTGGAACCCACCTTCGGCGGCATCAACCTGGAGGACATCAAGGCCCCGGAGTGCTTCTACATTGAGGAGGAACTCAAGAAACGCCTCCAGATCCCTGTGTTCCACGACGACCAGCACGGCACCGCCATCATCTCCGGTGCAGGCCTGCTCAACGCCCTGGAACTTGTAGGCAAGAGGATTGACGGAATCAAGGTGGTGATCAGCGGGGCGGGTGCGTCGGCCATCGCCTGTGCCCGGTTCTATGTGGCCCTGGGGGTGCGCAAGGAGAACATCATCCTGGTGGACAGCCGGGGAGTGATCTACAAGGGTCGCAAGGAGCGGATGAACCCGTACAAGGAGGAGTTTGCGGCGGATACCGAGGCGCGCACCCTGGCCGAGGCCATGGAGGGGGCCGATGTCTTCCTGGGGCTCTCTGTGGGCGGCATCGTCACCCGGGAGATGGTCCAGCGGATGGCCGAGCGACCCATCATCTTCGCTCTGGCCAACCCGGATCCCGAGATTCCCTACGAGGAGGCCAAGGCCGCCCGGCCGGATGCCATCGTGGCCACGGGCCGCTCCGACTATCCGAACCAGGTGAACAATGTGCTGGGTTTTCCCTTTATCTTCCGGGGGGCGCTGGATGTAGGAGCCCGCGCCATCAACGAGGAGATGAAGATCGCCGCCGCCCACGCCCTGGCTGCCCTGGCGCGGGAGGATGTGCCCGACTCCGTACTCAAGGCCTATGGCCTGGAAAGCCTGAAGTTCGGGCCGGAGTACATCATCCCCAAGCCCCTGGATCCCCGGGTGCTCCTCTGGGAGGCCCCGGCCGTGGCCAAGGCCGCCATGGAAACCGGTGTGGCCCGGTACACCATTGACCTGGAGGAGTACCGTGAACGCCTGGAGGCCAAGCTGGGCAAGGCCCGCGAGGTGATGCGCATCATGATCAACAAGGCCAAAATGGCCCCCAAACGGGTGGTCTACCCCGAGGGCGAGGAGGCCAAGATCATCCGGGCTGCCCACATCGTGGAGGCCGAGGGCATCGCCCATCCCATCCTCTTGGGCCGGCGCGAAGTGATTTACCAGAAGATTGAGGAACTGGGCCTCAACTTTGAACCCGAAACGCTGTGCGTGATGGATTCGCCCAAACTGGACGCTTACGCCGAGGCTTTGTACCAGCTGCGGCAGCGGAAGGGCGTGACCCGCCAGGAGGCCCGCCGGCTCCTGAGGGATCCCAACTACTACGGCGTGATGATGGTCTACATGGGCGATGCCGACGCCTGCGTCTCCGGCCTGGTGCACCACTATCCGGAGGTGTTGCGGCCGGCCCTGCAGATCGTCAAGACCAAACCCGGGGTCCGGAAGGTGGCCGCCATGTACATGATGGTGCTCAAGGACCGGGTGCTCTTCTTCAGCGATCCGGCGGTGAACATTGAGCCCACGGCCGAAGACCTGGCGGAGATCGCCATCCTGGCGGCCGACATGGTCCGGGAGTTTGATATTGAGCCCCGCATTGCCATGCTCTCCTTTTCCAACTTTGGCAGCGTGCGGCATCCTCTGGCCGAGAAGGTACGCAGGGCCGTGGAACTCGTCCGGGAGAAACGGCCCGACCTGGTCATTGACGGCGAAATGATGGCGGACACGGCCGTGGTTCCTGAGATCGTGGAAACCTACTATCCCTTCTCCCGGGTGAAGAACGCCAATGTGCTGATCTTTCCGGACCTGGAGGCCGCCAATGTGGCCTACAAGCTCCTGCAGCGGTTGGGAGGTGCCGAGGCCTTTGGGCCGATCCTCATGGGCATGGGCAAGGCGGTGCATGTCCTGCAGATGGCCGATGAGGTGAAGGACATCGTGAATGTGACCGCCATCGCCGTGGTGGATGCCCAGGAGATTGAAGCCCGGGCGGCGCGGGCCTGACGATGGTGCCCTACGACTTTGACGAGCAGTTCCATCGGCTCACGGTGGAGGGGCGGCCCGCCCGTCGGGGCGGGCCGCCCCCGCCGCCCTTTAAGGAGTACCCCACGGCCCCGTCCTACGCCCTGCCCGACCCGCCCACCCTCCCCATGCCCCTGCACCAGGCCCTGCTCCAGCGACGAAGTCTCCGGAACTACGATCCGGAGTACGCCCTTCCCCTGGCCCACCTGGCCGCCCTGCTGGAGTACAGCGTGGGCGTCACCCACCTCTATCGCGATCGCTATCCGCTCCGGGCCTATCCCTCTGCAGGAGCCCTGCATCCCCTGGAACTCTATGTGTTTGCCCGGCGGGTGGAAAACCTGCCCCAGGGGATCTTCCACTACCATCCCCTGGAACACCGGCTGTTTCACCTGGTGGAGGGCGAACTGGAGGAGTCCCTGGTCCAGGCGGCCTATGACCAGGAGTTTCTGGCGGATGCTTCGGTGGTGCTCATCTTCACGGTGGTCTACGAGCGCACCCGCAGGAAGTACGGCTACCGGGCGTATCGGTATGTGTTCATAGACCTCGGGGCTGCCTGTGAGAATGTCTACCTGGTGGCCTGTGGCCTGGGCCTCGGCACCGTGCTGGTGGGGGCCTTTGACGACGATGCCGTAGCCACCCTGCTGGGCCTGGACCCGGAGCAGGAGTGGATCGGCGCCCTGATGCCCGTGGGCCGGCCGGTGGAATAGCCGCCCCGGAGAAGCCCACTCCGGCTACTCGCCGATGATCTTGATGAGCACGCGCTTGGGGCGGCGGCCGTCAAACTCCCCGTAGAAGATCTGTTCCCAGGGACCGAAGTCCAGTTTGCCGTTGGTAATGGCCACCACCACCTCCCGGCCCATGATGGTGCGCTTCAGGTGGGCGTCCGCATTGTCTTCGCCGGTGCGGTTGTGCAGATACTGGCTGGTGGGCTCGTGGGGGGCCAGGTGTTCCAGCCACCGTTTGAAGTCCTCGTGCAGTCCGGGTTCGTCGTCGTTGATGAACACGCTGGCCGTGATGTGCATGGCGTTCACCAGACACAGCCCCTCCTGGACGCCGCTTTCCTCCACGGCCTTTTCCACCTCCGGGGTGATGTTGATGAGGGCCACCCGCGTAGGGGTGTTGAACCACAGTTCCTTCCGGTACGACTTCATGGCTTGCCTCCCTTAAAAGGCCTGGCGGTAAATGGCCAGGATGTCCTGTTCCTCCATGGGTTGGGGCCCGGCCACGCGGCCGTCGGGCTCCCAGCCGTACCACCGGACCACATCCCGGGCCATCGGGGCCAGACTTTCCTCCCGGACCCCCAGGTCCCGGAGCCGTCGTGCCACCCCGAGATCCTGGAGCCAGGATTCCACGAAGGCCACGAGGCCCTCCGGGGTTGCCGTCCCCAGGAGGGCCAGGGCCACCTCCTGGAAGCGTGTCGGAGACCGTTCCAGGTGGAAGGCCAGGCCGGCAGGCAGCAGGGATGCAAGACCCTGGGGATGGGGGATCTCGGGGTAATGGCCCGACAGCACATGTTCCAGCCAGTGCAGGGAGAAGCGGCCGCCCCGTACGATCCGGCCCAGGGAACTCATGGACAGGCTGGCGAGCCAGGCGATCTCTGCCCGCAGGGTGAGGTTCTCGGGTTCCCGGAGCACGGCCCGGCCCAGGTCCACGATGAGCCGGAGGGCCATGCGGCTGAGGCCCTCGGCCGGTGCGAACCGTCCCTGGCCCAGCAGGTGGGGTTCCAGGAACTGGCAGAAGATGTCCACCACCCCGAGGGCGGTCTGGTACCGGGGCACGCTCTTCTGCAGGTCCGGGTCCACCACGCTGATCCGGGGCACGAGTTCCGAATAACTCAGGGGCATTTTGGCCTTCAGGGTTCGGTGGTTGATGACCGCGGCGCCGTCAAACTCGGAGCCGCTGGCGGCTACCGTGGCGATGGCCACCACGGGGTATGCCTGAACGCGGCGAGGTCGTTCGGTGATGTACTGCCAGATGGGTTTTCCTTCGCGGGCGGCGAGGGCCAGGGCCTTGGTGGCGTCCATCACGCTGCCGCCTCCCAGGGCCACGAAGAAGTCCGGCGGCCACGGAGCGATCTCCCGGGCCCGGAGATCAATCTCCTCGTGATCGGGGTTGGGGGGAATGCCGGCCAGGACCCGGGTTTCCAGGCCCCGGGCCTGGAGGAGGTCCAGCAGGCGCTGGAGGGTACCGCTTTCCCGGGCCCACCGCTGGCCGGTGACCACGACGGCGCGCCTCCCGAGTTCCGGAAAGAACTGGACGGACCGCTCCAGGGACCCGGGCCCGAAGAAGTACCGGCGGGGAAAGGTCAGCTGTGCCGCTTTCATGGTGCTGGAATTATGGTCACGGCCCCGGAGGGGTGCAAGCAGCCCGGTGGGATGGAGGGGAGTTCTTCACGACTGGAAGGGTGATCGTCCGTTCCCTGGATGAACGGCGTCGTCCCCCTCTGGGCGTCGGAGGGGTTGAGAAAGACCCGGGGACCATCCCGGTTGGGATTCGCCAGGGACCAAAGGGACGCTGTTCCGCGACAGGTGCCCCTCCGTGGCCGGGCCTCCGGCCGCCGGGAGGATTCGGATCTCCGGCCTGCCTCACCGACGAAGGGAGGTCATGCTCACCGGAGGCGGGGGACTGTTGTGTTCCTGGGGGATCGGCTTCAAACCCGTGGCGCCGCTTCCTGGCCCTTTCCTGACCCTGACCCGGATCCCCGGTGGGGTCGGGCCAGGGTCAAAGCGATGGAGCCGGACACTGGGTATAATTGAGGAGTGTCTGAACAAGGAGGTGGCGCGATGAAGAAGTGGCTCATAGCGCTGGTGGTGGGCTTGAGCCTGCTGGGATGTCAGAAGAAGGAAGAGGGCCCCAAGGTCACGGCCATCCAGGTGACGCTACGCCCCCAGGCGGGGACCGGCGTGGATGTGAACAACGCCCGGGTGCAGATCTACTCGGATGCCAACTTCCAGAACCTGGTCACCGAAGGGGCGGCCACGGGTTCCTCGGTGGAGGCCTCCGTGACCCTGGAGGTGAACCCGGGCACCTACTATGTGGTGGCCTGGAAGGATGTAAACTCCAACGGCACCCTGGACGCGGGCGACTTCTACGGTTTTTACGCCAACGACCTGGGTCAGCCCCTGGGGGTCACGGTGAACGAGGGCCAGACGGTGTCCATTGAGTTCGTCGTCGCCGTCTACTCCGGCGGGAGCGGAGGGGGCGGTGGCGGCGGTGGAGGAGGTGGTGGTGGGGGTGGCAACACCGCCACCATCCAGGGCACGGCCACCCTGGCGCCGGGGCTGACCGGTGATCTGGGGGGTGCCGTGGCCTCCCTGTACGCCTCCTACAACGACTGGTACTACGACAACTACCTGGTCCGGCTGCCGGTATCGGGCAGTGGGGCTTCTGTGACCTTCACCATCCCGAATGTGGAGCCCGGCACCTACTACCTGGATGTGTGGAAGGACAACAACAACGACGGGGCGTGGAACGCCGGCGACTTCGTTGGCGTGTATGACGAGAACGGTGACCAGGATCCGGATCCCTTGCAGGTGTCGGCGGGGCAGACGGTGCAGGTGACCATCACGGTGTACCAGGTCCAGTAGGGGTGCCCCCTGAATCTTGACCCCTCTGGGGGGAGGCCTGTACATTTATAGGCCCGAAAGAGAGGTCTTTTACAAGCAGGCTGGCGTAGCTCAGTGGGTAGAGCAGGTGATTTGTAATCACCAGGTCGGGGGTTCAAATCCCTCCGCCAGCTCCAGAGGCCAGAGACGGGGACCTTAGAAGCCTTGGGATGGTTTGATGGGGAGCCTTGAGATGTGGTGGGGTACCCAAGCGGCCAACGGGGGCAGACTGTAAATCTGCTGGCGCAGCCTTCGGGGGTTCGAATCCTCCCCCCACCACCATTCTAAACGCGACACACACGCGGTGGTGGCGCAATTGGTAGCGCTACGGCCTTCCAAGCCGTAGGTTGCGGGTTCGAGTCCCGTCCACCGCTCTTTTTATACGAGCCCACGTAGCTCAGGCGGCAGAGCACGTCCTTGGTAAGGACGAGGTCACCGGTTCGAGTCCGGTCGTGGGCTCCATTAAACTCCAGAAAGCCCATGAAGCGGCTTTTTCTTGTGGCCTTCTTTTTTTTCACCCTGTTCCAGGAGGGGTGCTTCTTCGGGACCTTCCAGACGGCCCATACCCTGGGACCGGGCCAGGTGGACGCCGGCTGGTACTTAACCTACCCCCTGTACTTCAACCGCCAGACCCGCCAGCACTCCCTGGACCAGGGCCTCGGCTCCTTTGATTCCCGGCCCAATGTGGGCGGCTTCGTGGAATACGGCGCCTCCGACAACCTGGACTTCGGCCTCTGGGGAAGCCTCGGCGAGGGCATCGGCCCTTTTGGTAAGGTCCAGTTCCTCGGGACCCGGGCTCCGGTGCCTGCGCCTCTGGATGCCTCGGTGTGGTTCGGCTTCGGCTATCACCCGATCGTGGAAGGCATCACCGGCCGGGTGGTGCTCGTGGCCGGTAAACACCTCTCGGCGTATTCCTCCCTGTCCTTTGGCTGGATCGGGGTCAACGTGCCCGACTACCGAAGGCTGGACCTGCCTTACGACGGCAACTTCTGGGACCACCTCCGGAACCTGGGACCCTTCCGCTTTTTCCAGGCCCTTTTCGTGGGCATTGACATCTCCCGACGGGAGGATGTTCCCCCGGCGTACCAGAAGTTGCCCTTCGGGATGACCATGGAGTTCACGCTCCCCCTGGTGCCCGATCCGGCCCTGTTCTTTGGCGTTCAGTTCCGGCGATGAGGGATTGGCAACAGGCCCGCCTTCGGCTGCAGCAGGGTGGCGTGGTGGCCGTACCCACGGAAACCGTCTTCGGCCTCCTGGGCCGGGCCGACCGACCGGAGGTGGTTCAACGGATTTACGATCTGAAGGGCCGGCCGACCTCCAAACCCCTGGTGCTCATGGTGCCGGACCTGGAGATCGCCCGCCGCTACGCCGTGTTCCCGGAGGCCGCCCGGCGACTGGCAGAACATTTCTGGCCCGGACCCCTGACCCTGGTCCTCCGGGCCACGCCCGAAGCCCCCGCTGAACTGGTCCTCCAGGGGACCCTTGGCCTCCGGATCCCTGATCATCCGGAACTCCTGGAACTCCTGAGACATCTCCGCGGGGTTCCTGTGGCCTCCACCTCGGCCAACCTCTCCGGGGCGCCCCCCGCCCGTACGCCCGACGAGGTGCGGCAGACCCTGGGGGAGGGTGTGGACCTGGTGGTCGCCCAGGCGGCCGGGGGCCAGGAGCCCTCTACCGTGGTGCGGGTGGTGGACGACGAACCTCCCCGGGTGCTTCGCAAGGGGGCCGTGCCGGTCCTGGCCCTGGAGCAGGTGCTCCAGGCCGAGGTGCGGCTGGCTCCGGACCAGACCTTTCATGTGCTCTACCTGTGTACCGGCAACACCTGCCGCAGCCCGATGGCCGAATGGATCACCAAGCACCGGATGTCCCCCGAGGTTCGGGCCCATCTGGTGGTCCTCTCGGCGGGTACCGACGCCTATGAAGGAAGCCCGATTCATCCGGATGCCGCCCGGGCTCTGGAGGAGATCGGCATCCGGGTGCAGGGCCACCAGGCCCGCCGTCTGACCCCGGAACTGGTACGCTGGGCCGATGTCATCTACGGCATGGAACACCGGCATGTGGAGGCCGCCCGACAACTGGGAGCCGGCCCCAGGGCCCGGCTCTTCGGAGAGGGCACCGTGGGCGAGGTCCCGGACCCCATCGGCCAGGGCTTCATGTTCTACCGGATGGTGCGCGATGCCCTGGTCCGCACCATTGACCGGGTGATCTACCCGTACCTGGAAAGGAAGTGGCAATGAAGGAGAAACCGTCAGGCGACGAGATCTACGAGGTGTTCCAGGAGACCGAACAGCTCCTCACCGAACAGCGGAATCCCCGCACCCTGGACCTGGATACCCTGTCGGTGGAGGAGCTCCTCTACAGGATCAACGACGAAGACCAACAGGTGGCCCCGGCCGTCCGCCGGGAGATTCCCCACATCGCCCGGGCCGTGGAGATCTTCGTGGAGACCTTTCGCCGGGGCGACCGGGTGTTCTATGTGGGGGCAGGCACCTCAGGACGGCTGGGGGTTCTGGATGCCGCCGAGTTGCCCCCCACCTACGGGACCCGACCCTGGCAGGTGCAGGGGCTGATTGCCGGAGGCTACGGAGCCCTGATCCGGGCCGTGGAGGGCGCCGAAGACCTGGAGGTCTACGGTGAAGAGGACCTCAAAGAGCGGGGGGTGACCGCCCGCGACTTCGTGATTGGGCTCGCCGCCTCCAAGCGGACCCCCTATGTGAAGGGGGCCCTGAAGTACGCCCGTTCCCTGGGGGCAAAGACCGCCCTGATCACCGTGATCCCCCGGGACCAGGTGGAGATCCCGGTGGATGTGCTCATCGCCCCGGTGGTGGGCCCCGAGGTGGTCACCGGGTCCACCCGGATGAAGGCCGGCACCGCCCAGAAACTCGTGTTGAACATGATCTCCACGGCCGCCATGGTGCGCCTGGGCAAGGTGTACGAGAACCTGATGGTGGACCTCTGGGCCACCTCCAATAAGTTGCGGGCCCGCTCCATTCGGGTGGTGATGACCGTCACGGGGGTGCCCTACGAGGAGGCGGCCCGCCTGGTGCAGGCGGCCGGGGGAAGCGTGAAGACTGCCATCCTGATGGCCCTGAAGGGCTGGACCCGAGAACAGGCCGAGGAGGCCCTTCGGCGAGCCCGGGGCTTCGTCCGCAAGGCCCTGGAGGAAAACCCATAACCGGAGGTGTTTTGATGGACCTCTATGAGATCCAGCAACGCATTGAAAAGGCCGGCGTACAGGTGATCCGGCTCTGGTTCACCGATATCCTGGGGCGGATCAAGGGGTTCAACCTGAACCTTTCGGAACTAGAACGCGCACTGGAAGAAGGGATCGGCTTTGACGGGTCCTCGGTGGAAGGGTTCGTACGCATTGAGGAGTCGGACCTTATTGCCAAACCCGATCCCGATACCCTGGTGATCTTCCCCGATGACCTGGGGGGTGTGCCCTCGGCCGTGTTCATGTGCGATATCCAGTATCCCGACGGTCGGCCCTACGAGTCCGACCCCCGCTATGTGCTCCGCCGGAATCTGGAGCGGGCCCACGCCCTGGGCTTTGAGTACTACACGGGTCCGGAACTGGAGTACTTCTACTTCCCGTCCGACACCGAGCCCAGGCCCCTGGACGCAGGGGGATACTTTGATGTTTTCCCCATGGACCGGGCCACCCTGGCCCGCAAGGAGGCCCTGTTGACCCTGAACCAGATGGGCATCACCGTGGAGGCGTCCCACCACGAGGTGGCCTACAGCCAGCACGAGCTGGACTTCCGGTACCAGCCGGCCCTGCGCATGGCCGACTACCTGCAGATCGCCCGGGCCGTGGTCAAGGAGAAGGCCCGCAAGTACGGCCTCTATGCCACCTTCATGCCCAAGCCCATTCCGGGGATCAACGGATCCGGTTTGCATGTGCACCAGTCCCTGTTCCGGGGTGAGGAGAACGCCTTTTACTCGGAGACCGGTGCGTACAACCTGTCGCCGGTCGCCGCGGGCTTCATCGCCGGGCTCCTGAAGCATGCCCCCGAGATCACCGCCGTCACCAACCAGTGGGTGAACTCTTACAAGCGACTGGTGGTGGGCTACGAGGCGCCGGTGTACATCACCTGGGGACGCCGGAACCGCTCGGCCCTGGTCCGGGTGCCGGCCTTCAAACCCCATCGGTCTCAGTCCTGCCGCATTGAGTACCGGGCGCCAGACCCGGCCACCAACCCGTATCTCGCCTTTGCCGTGATGCTGGCTGCAGGCCTCAAGGGCATTGAGGAGCAGTACCCGTTGCCCGATCCCGTGGAGGAGGACATCTTCGCCATGCCCGAAGAGGTCAAGGCACGCTATGGCATTGATGCCCTGCCCGATTCCCTGTATGCGGCCATCCAGGTGATGGCGCAGAGCGATCTGGTGCGGCAGACCCTGGGCGACGAGCTCTTTGAGAAGTACCTGCGCAACAAGAAAACCGAGTGGGAACGGTACCGCGTGGCCGTCACCGACTACGAGTTGAAAACCTACCTGCCCAGTCTGTGAGTTCCTCTGCAGGTGGCTCCTACCGCCTTCTCCGGGGGGTGAAACGGGCGGTGCCCTATCTGGGGGCCGCCCTGTTTCTCGCCTCGCTCTTGCCCCCCCTGCCGGGCCTCACCCAGGCAGCCCAGCGCACCCTGGGCATCTTTTTCCTGGCCGTGGCCTTCTGGCTGGCAGGCCGCCCCTTTCCACCGGCCATTACGGGCTTGATGGTCATGGGGCTCGTGCCCCTGACCCGGGTGCTCGGCGTATCCGAGACCTTTGCCCTCTTTGGAAACCGGGCCGTGTTCTTCATCCTGGGGGCCTTCATCCTGGCGGCGGGCCTCCTGCACTCCGGCCTGGCCCGCCGCCTGAGCACCCATCTGCTCAGCATCTTCCGCGGCTCGGCCTTTGCCCTGGTGGCCGGGGTGTTCCTGGCCACCGACCTCATGGCCTGGTTCATCCCCGAACATGTGGTGGCGGCCCTGACCTTTCCGGTGCTCTTCAAACTCCTGCACCGCCTGCAGGTGCCCCGGGAACACCGCGAGTTTGAGGCCCTGCTCTTCCTCAGCATGGCCTGGGGCTCTGTCATCGGCGGGATCGCTACACCCCTGGGCGGGGCCCGCGCCCCCCTGGCCATCGGGATCCTCCAGGAGGAGTTTGGCCTCCGAATCCAGTTCCTGGACTGGTCCCTGGCGGCCCTGCCCGTGACCCTGCTGCTGACCCTCTTTGGCCTGGCCTACCTCTTTTTCCTGACCCGCCGGTTCCGGGTCCTGGACGACCGGATCCGCAGGGTGACCCCCGGGGATTCCGCGGAACCCCTGTCCACCCCGGAAAAACGGGTGATCCTGGTCTTCGGCCTGGCCCTGGTGGGCTGGATCCTCCTGGATCGGTGGGTGGACTTCTCGGTGACGGCCATCCTGGCGGCCCTGCTCCTTTTTCTCTTCCGCGTGGTCTCCTGGAAAGAGGTGGAAGGCTATGTCAACTGGGGGGAGATCCTGATGTACGGCGGGGCCATCGTGCTGGGCAAGACCATGGTGGAATCCGGGGCCGCCCTGGTGATCGCCCGCTGGCTCCTTTTCCCCTTTGCCCGGAACCCCTGGGGGGCTTTCCTGGTGCTCACAGTACTGGCCCTGCTCCTCACGGAACTCATCAGCAATGTGGCCACCGTGGCCCTGCTGCTGCCCCTGGCCTACTCCCTGGTCCAGCCCCTGGGGCTTTCTCCCGTGTTCCTCACTCTGGTGGTCACCCTGCCCGCCGGTCTGCCCTTCATGCTGCCCATGGGCACCCCGCCCAATGCTCTGGCTTTCTCCTCGGGCAGGTACTCCGTGGGGTATGCCCTGCGGCGGGGCGTGGTGTTCCACCTGGCTGCTCTCCTGGCCCTGGCCCTGGTGGCCTTTGGCCTCTGGCCCAGGATGGGGATGGGGTAGGTTACGTTCCGGGATCCTGAAGCAAGGCCTGGAGCCGGGGAAGCACGGCCTCCGGAGGTCTCCAGTCAATGGGTCCCAGTTTTCGGAAGAAGTAGAGTTGCCGCCGCAGGTACACCTTGGTGTTCCGCTGGATCGCCCGGATGGCTTCCTCCAGGGGGAGGCTCCCCTGGAGGTGGGCGATGAGTTCCCGATAGCCGATGGTGCGAAAGCCCGGGCTCTCGGCCGGATACCGCTGGAGCAGGGCCCGTACCTCCTCCAGCAGGCCGGCCGCCATCATCCGCTGGACCCGTTCCTCAATGCGGCGTCGGAGTTCCGCCCGGGGCCGTTGAAGTCCCACATACCGGGGAGCCACCCGCGGCTCTTCCCTCCGGTGCCGTTGCCACCAGCTGATGGGCCGGCCAGTCTGCAGGTACACCTCCAGCGCCCGGGTGATCCGGATCCAGTCGGAAGGGTGCACCCTCCGGGCGGTTTCCGGGTCCACCCGCTGGAGTTCCTCGTAGAGGGGTTCGCCCCGGTGCCACCGTTCCAGGAGCTGTCGTCGGAGGGCAGGATCCGGCCGGGGTGCCCGGAAGAGCCCCCGAAACAGGGCGTAGAGGTAGAGGGGCGTGCCGGCCACCACCAGCACCCGTTGGCCCTGTTCCCGGGCCCGGAGGATCTCGGCCTCAGCCTGCTGGCGAAAGGTATGGGCGTCATAGGGTTCCGTGGGCTCCAGAAGGTCCACGAACCGAAAACGGTGCCGGACCTCCCGGGGCGGCTTGTTGGTGCCGATCTCCAGGTGGCGATAGATCTTGCGGGAGTCCGCCGAGAGGACGACGAGGTCCGGAAAGATCTCCAGCAGGCGGAGAACCACCTGGGTTTTGCCCGAGGCCGTGGGGGCGACGAGGACCGGCACCCGGGGCCGGCTTATCGGCGCTTGGGCCACTTCAGGACCTCCACCCGTACGCGGGCGTTCTGGCGGAGCATCCGGAGGCGTTTGGCCGCAGCATACGAGAGGTCAATGATGCGGCCCTTGACGAAGGGACCCCGGTCGTTGATCCGGACCACGACGCTGAGGCCGTTTTCCAGGTTGGTGACCCGCACCACGGTGCCAAAGGGCAGCCAGGGATGGGCGGCGGTGAGCCGATGCATGTCAAACACCTCGCCGGAGGCGGTGCGACGGCCGTGAAACCGGGGTCCGTACCAGGAGGCGATGCCCTCTTCCACATACCGGCCGCCCACGGTCCGGCGGCCCGCGCAACCGGCCACCAGAAGAAGCCCCAGGAGGATCACCAGCCCGGGGCGCGGGCGGGTTTCAGGTGGCCAGGTGATCATAGCCCAGGTGTCCCACGGGGATCTCCTCGCCGGACTTGCGACGGAGCAATACGCCGGGCACGAAGCCGGGGCGCACCTCGCCGATCACCGTCACGGGCACCCGCAGGTTTTCAATCTTCTGGAACTCCTCGGGGGGCAGGGTAAAGGCCACTTCCAGTTCTTCGCCCGAGGCGACGGCGAACTCCGTGGGATCGGCGTGGATCCGCTGGGTAAAGGTGAGCAGGGCCTCGTGGAGGGGTAAACGGTCCTCGTAGATCACGATCTCCACATCGCTCCGTTTGGCCATGCGGAAGAGATCCTTGCCCAGACCATCGGTGATGTCAATGGCGGCGTTCACCCGGGCCAGTTGCAGGATGTACTCCATGTCCTTGATGCGGGGCCAGGGATTGCGGAACTTGTCCACCAGGGGATCCACGACGCTGGATCCGAGGGCGCGTCGCAGGTCGGGATTTTTCAGGAGCATCAGGCCGGCGGCAGAACGGCCCAGGTCGCCGGTGACCACCAGGTAATCGCCCTCCTGGGCCTGGCTTCGGAGGAGGCCCTGCTGGGCCTTCACCTCCCCCAGGACCACCAGGGTGAGGCCCAGCCGTTCGCCCCGGGTGAGGTTGCCGCCCGAGGGGGAGATGCAGTACTCCTGGTTCAGGTCACGGAACCCGTGGTAGATCTCCACGGTTTGCTCCAGACCCAGGTGGGGAGGCACCTCCAGGTTGATGAGATAGGTCAGGGGCGCTGCGCCCACCGAGGCCAGGTCCGAGAGGGCCAGGGCCAGGGAGCGGTGTCCCACATCGCGCAGGTTCAGGAATTCCAGGGTGAAGTGGACCCCCTCGCGGTGAGCGTCAATGGAGACCACCATCTCCCGACCGGGCACCTCCCGGAGGTGCACACAGTCCTCGCCCGGTCCCACCGGGATCCGTTCACTGTGGACATAAAACTTTGCCAGGCGTTCGGTCCAGCGATCTTCGTCCATTTTGGCCATGCGATTAGTATACGCCGGCTCAGAGCAGTCCCTGCTGGGGCAGGAGGTCCAGTTCGTCCACCGAGACCGATGCGGGCTCTTCCACCACCTTCCGGAGCACCCGGGCCACGGCCTCCGGCGGGAGCATGCGCTGAGCGTCCGGACGGCTTCCGATGGTCTCCCAGAGGGGGGTGGCCACCGGGCCGGGATTCAGGAGTACCACCCGGATGCCGCGGGGCCGGACCTCCTCCCGGAGGGCCGTGACCATTCCGCGGAGCCCAAACTTGGTGGCGCAGTATAGGGACCAGCCCGCAAAGGCCTGCTTGGCAGCGATGGACCCGATGAACACCAGGGTGCTCCCCGCTTTCAGATGGGGCACGAGGAGCCGGCTCAGCAGGAAAGGAGCCCGCAGATTCACCGCCACCAGGTCCTCAAAGTCCTGGAGATCCAGGGAGGCGAGGGGGCCCACCCGGGCAATGCCGGCGTTCAGGACCGTGATCTCTGGGGGACCGAGGGTCTCCAGCACCTGCCGGGCCAGGGTTTCCACGAAGGCAGGATCCCGGAGATCGCCGGCCAGCCAGTCCACCGGGGTCCCGCGGTGCTGCAGTTCCTGGGCCAGGGACCCGAGTTCCGACGCCGTGCGGGCGGTCAGAAAGAGGTGGCGCTCCGGGCCTGCGAGTTCTCGGGCTACAGCCCGGCCAATGCCCCGGGAGGCGCCCGTGATCAGGACCGTGTCAGCCAAGGGACTTGCCTCCGATGAGGCTCAGGAACTCCATTCGGGTGTGGAGGTTGGTGCGAAAGACGCCCAGCATGGCGCTGGTCACCATCACATGGTTCTGTTTCCGGACGCCCCGCATCACGGAACACAGGTGGGTGCCCTCAATGACCACCGCCACCCCCTGCGGCTTCAGAATCCGCTGAAGGGTTTCGGCGATCTCCACGGTCATTTTTTCCTGGTTCTGGAGCCGTCGGGCGTACATGTCCACGATGCGGGGGATCTTGGAGAGGCCGGTGATGCGTCCGTTGGGGATGTAGGCCACATGGGCTTTGCCGAAGAAGGGCAGCATGTGGTGTTCGCAGAGGGAGTAGTACTCAATGTCCTTGACGATCACCATCTCGTTGTAGTCGCTCTGGAATAGGGCGTCGCCGATGATCTCTTCCGGGGTTTCCCGGTACCCCACGGTGAGCTCCTGGAACATCCGGAACACCCGTTCGGGGGTCTTACGGAGGCCCTCCCGTTCGGGGTCCTCGCCGATTTCCTCCAGCAGGGTACGAACGGCCTTTTGGAAGCGTTCGGGGTTCACAGGTCCTTGCCTCCGATTTCAAAGAAGTTGTTGCGGGTTTCCCGAACATGGAGCAGGGCCACGGGCGGCTTCAGGCCCTGGAGTCGTTGCCATAGGTAGAGGGCCAGGTTTTCCGTCGTGGCGGGTTGATGCCGGAAGGCCGGCACCTCCTGGTCCAGCCAGCGGCACTGCAGAGGCTTCAGCAGGCGGTGCACCGTCCGGTCCAGGTGCCGAAGGTCCACCACCCGACCCTGGGCGTCTATGGGGCCGTACACCCCGACATACACCAGGTAGTCGTGGCCGTGGCCTCCGGGGCGGTGGCACTTGCCAAAGAGTTGCTGGTTTTCCTCTTCGGAAAGAGTAGAGGAGTGGAGCCGGTGGGCGGCGGAGAACCGGTACCGGCGGCCCAGGAGGGCCAGGTCTTGATCCTCCTGCCGTTCTCCGTAGTAGTCGGCGAACAGGTCCTCGGTTTCGTACAGGCGAACGCGATACAGGCGGAGGTCCCGGGGGAGCCTGGGCGCCACCAGGTGATAGATCACCCGGGCCAGGTTCTCGGTGGTGGGGAGTTGTTCCCGAAAGTAGGGGAGGTCGTCGTTCAGGTGCCGGTGGTCAAACTGCTCTACCACGGCCTGACCGATGGCCTTGAGGTCGGTAAGATTCATCACCATACCCGTCCGGGGATCCACCGGTCCCTCCACGGTGAGTTCCAGAACATAGTTGTGGCCGTGGGTGCGGGTGCAGGGGCCGAAGGTCTTCCGATTCTGCTCCTCGCTCCACTGGGGCACCTGGTACCGGTGAGCGGCGGAAAAGTAGAAGCGTCGGGTAATCCGCACCATAGCAGGGGTATTATAACGGGCCTGGGGACACCGACGGTCGTCCTCTGGTGGATGGTGGCGATTTCCAAACCCGTTGCCAGGGGACCGTTCCAGGCCTCAGGGGGTTTGAATGGTTTGCTTGACCCGGGAAGGGGGAGTAAAATTTGGAAAACCCCTCTGCAAAAAGGAGGTTTTACCATGCGGCTTTTTGCGGTGTTGCTGGGTGTTCTGCTGGTTTCTCCGGCGATGCACGCGGGTGACTTCAAGTATGTGGGGGCCAAGTCCTGCAAGGTGTGCCACCGAAATAAGAAGTACGGGGATCAGTGGACCAAGTGGCTCAACGGTCCGCACGCCA
>CAZXAO010000006.1:0-22397 GCA_964638465.1 uncultured bacterium
GTCAGGAAGGCCGCGACCCAGATGCCGATGACCGTCGCCATTGTTTCCAGAACCCCCAGTTGCCGTACAGGATGAAAAGGATAATGAGCAGGTGCACCACGGCCTGGGCGGGCATCCCCCGCGAGGCCAGGCCGGGCCGTTTGATCAGGGTTTCGTACTCCGCTGCGCCCTTGAGGCCTGCCAGCATTCCCACCAGTTGTTGCGACTGCAGATACGGATAGGTCTCCGGCCCCATCACCGCGGTGACCCCCACCAGCAGGGGAACGCCGAACCGGGCCTGGGCGAACTGGATCCACGACCCATAGGTGCCCCCGGAGGCCAGGTCAATCACCAGGGCGATGTCCTGATAGTTGTGAACCCCCTGGAACATGGGCAGGGAGTCCAGGGGGGTGCCCAGGGCGTCCTCCGGGAAGATGTCCCGGATCTCCTGGCCCAGGGATACGATCACCGCCTCCAGTCCGGGTTTGTACCCCAGGTTGGCGTAGTCCCGGCCGTAGCGTTTCCCCAGGCGCCGGGCCACCTTTTCCAGCACCTGGATGCCGTTGGGCAGGTCCAGGGCACTCTGGAGCGAGAGGATGGCCACCCGCAGGTTCCGGCGGAACAGATGTTCCAGCAGGGCCTCGTACATGGGGTTCATCTCGGGCATGGTGCTGGGTCCGAAGTCCACGCCCACCAGCACCAGGGAGCCCTCGGGCAACGCCTCAATGGCCTGGTACGCCTGGATCACCGGAGGAGATGGCTGGACCCGGGCGCGGATTCCCAGGAGCAGCGGCACGGCCACCGCCAGGAACACCAGGCTATAGACGATGCGTCGGGCCTTCATCGCAGGTACGGTCGTTCCAGGCCAAACAGGATCCGGAGGGCCATGCCGATGGCGCCCAGGGCCACCCCGATCTGGATGCCCCGCTGGGCGGCCAGGTTCGGGACCGCCATGATCCACTCGGTGATGCCGGCGAAGGTGTGTTCCGTCCAGGGGATGCGGCCCAGCATGACCACCACAGCGGCCAGCAGGAGGAGCAGGGCTTCCATATTGCGGATGCGGAACGCCCGAAAGGCTGCCGAGGCCAGGAAGAAGGCCAAGAGCGAGAACATGGTGGATTGCAACGGTGCCAGCACATACCCGTAGACCCACATGAGGGGCGAGTAGGGGGCAAAGGGATCCCCCTGGAGAAAGGCGACGATGCCCACGGCCAGGGTGCCAAAGAAGCCCAGGAGCAGAATCAGGGAGGGCACCACATTCCGCCCGCGCTGCAGGTTCTTCAGGTGGCTCTGGATCAGGTTGATGAGGCCCACCACCAGGGCAAAGGCCCCCACAATGGTGTACCAGAGGAGCAGGGTCTGCTGGGCACCCTGCAGGGGCCGCACGAAGAAGGCCACCAGGATCCAGAGCCCGATGACCACGGAGAGCAGGAAAGGACCTGTGCGTTTCATCGGGTGTTCAAAAGGGGTGTGAGGTCAACGCCCAGCATCTTCAGGACCACGGCCACCACCAGAAACAGGGCGATGGCCGCCTTGGCCCAGTCCTCAGCCTTGATGCTGCCCAGCAGGTTGGGTTCCCGCGAGAGTACGGCGGAGGCTGCCAGCATCTCCTCGCCGATGAGCACATAGTCGCAGGCCACCACGAAGAAGGGCAGCTGGGTGGTGGCGGTGGTGCCGGCGATCTGGATGGCGCCCACGCTCTGGGCGGTTTCGGCCAGGATCAGGCTTTCCGCATAGAAGTACCCCTGCAGGAACACGGCTCCGGGCTTCTCGCGCAGCATCACGCCGTCCACACCGGCGGCGTAGCCGAACTGATCAGAGGTCAGGTAGAAGACCGAGGCCTCGGACAGGAGGTCCGGGCGACCCGCACTCTGATACGCCTCCTTGATGATCTCCTGGGCAGTGGTCATGACGATGGGGTCGGCGTTGGGCATGAGGAAGCCCACCTGGTACTCGGCGGCCTTCTGGGCCACCCGGCGGAGGATGCCGAGGGCGGCGAGCACGGCGATGTTGTTGAGGCCCAGGATGCCGGTGGCGAAGAGCACGGGGCGGCCCATTTCGGCGGCCCGGCCCACGGCGTCGTCCAGGGCCTCCAGCCCCGGGATCCTCCGCAGGCGGATCTCGTGGCTCCGGGCCCGACGGATCCAGTAGAAGAACAGGCCCGCCAGCGCCACCAGGACCACCAGGATCCCGGTCTTCTGCACCTCAAACATGCCCGGAATGGTATCGGCTGGCCGCCGGCTTTGCAATAGTCTGTGGTGTTGGGCCTCAACGAAACGCAAACGGGCCGAAGGCTGCCCGGGAGGCTGTTAGATTTCGCCGGAGGACTTCCCCGACCTGTATCCTTTCCCTGCTGTGGAACGGCGTAGGAAGGCAGAGGGGAAACGGGCCAGAAGAACAGGGCGTTCGTCGGGGCGATTGAACCCTGCGATCCTGTTCCTGGCCCTTCTCTCGGTGTACCTGCTGGTGGGCCAGGGGCTCGTGCACATCGCCGATCCCCAGGGGCGGGCCGTGAATGTGACCACCAGCGATGCCCTCATCCGCATGGCCCTGAGTGAACAGATCCTCCGGTATCACCGGCTGTATGTCCCCGCTGATTCCCGGGTGGGCCGGATGTTGCCTGGAGATTCCCTGGACCCCCGACGCTTCTCCTACTTTGGCATTGCCAAGAGCCTCTGGAACCTGCCCTTTATGGTGCTCAGTGAGGCCATCGGCCGGGTGGTGCCGCCCCTCCGGGGCAACCAGACCTTTCTGGTGTCCTTCAGCAATGCCCCTCTGGCCGCCTTGATGGGGGTGGTGCTCTTCCTTTTTCTTCTGGATCTGGGGTTTTCCCAGCGCGTGGCATTGCTCTCCGTGCTGGTCTTTGGCCTGGCCACCGTGACCTTGACCCACGCCAAGTACAATGTGAGTGAGACCCTGGCCGCCCTCACCCTTCTGCTTACGGTGTTCCACGCCTTCCGGTTTGTTCGCTTCCGACGAGGCATAGATGTGCTGCTGTCCGGAGTGTACCTGGGGATCTCGGTGCACACCCGGCCCACGGCCCTCCTGGTGATCCCCCTGGTGCTGGCCTACTTCCTGTGGTCTGCCTGGCAGGAACCTGCAGAAAGGCGGAGGACCTGGGCTCAAGGCCTGGGTCTCTTTCTGGCGATGGTGCTTCTCTTTGTGGCGTTGCAGTTCGCCTACAACCAGTACCGCTATCACCACTGGTGGCAGTTTGGTTACAGCCTGAAGGGGGATCGGTTCCTCTGGAACCCCGGATTCCTGGTCCACAACCTGGTGGCCCTCCTGGTGAGCCCAGGGGTGGGCCTGTTCTTCTACATGCCGGTTTTGCTCTTCGGGTGGGCCGGAATTCGGGGGCTGTATCGGCGACATCCCCGGGAAACCGTGTTGTTGGGTGCGCTGTTTCTGGTTTACCTTGGCGTGCACGCCGCCTGGTGGTACTGGTTCGCCTTCTATGCGGGGCCGCGGTTCCTGGCCCAGGTCCACTGGGTCTGGATCCCCTTTGTAGCCCAGATTCTGGAGCGCTGGAGACGCCTGAAGCCTATCTATCGGACCCTGTTCTGGGGCGCAGTGGCCTGGGGTGTGGGGGTCAACCTGCTGTTCCTCTGGGCATCCCCCCGGCGGGCCCGGTACATCCGATCGGTGCAGGCGATACTGCAGCACCAGGAGGTATCACCGGTGCCGACGCTTCGGGAGATCTGGAATCCTTTGGCCTCTCCCCTGGCCGAACAGGTGGCCATGATCTGGGACATGAAGGCCCGCAGGAAGATCCGGGTGGTTCGTACCCCCTGGATTCGGACCTTTTTCAATACCCCCAACTTCTGGTGGCTCCATTATCGCCATGTGCACCTGCCGTCCTGGCAGATCGGTCTCGTGGTAGGGCTTTTGTTGGTTCTGGCTCTGTGGAGCTGGGGGCACCTGCTCCGGGTGCTGGGTGTGATCGGTCCGGCGCCCCGTTCACCTTGACCGCTTTCTGGGCCCATCGTAAGATTTCCCCGCTATGAAGTGGACGGCCCAAAGGGTTCGCGAAACCTTCCTGCGGTTTTTTGAGGAACGGGGACACACCATCGTGCCCAGTTCGCCCCTCCTGCCCCACGGGGATCCCACCCTGCTGTTTACCAATGCCGGCATGAACCAGTTCAAACCCTACTTTCTGGGCGAGGTGGACCCCCCGTTTCCCCGGGCGGCTTCGGTGCAGAAGTGCCTGCGGGCGGGGGGGAAACACAACGACCTGGACAATGTGGGGTTCACCCGGCGGCACCACACCTTCTTTGAGATGCTGGGCAACTTCTCCTTTGGCGATTACTTCAAGCGGGAGGCCATCCTCTGGGCCTGGGAACTTATCACCCGGGTCTTTGGCCTTGACCCGGATCGCCTCTGGGTGAGCGTCTACGAGGAGGACGACGAGGCCTATGAGATCTGGCAACGGGAGGTGGGGGTCGCCGAGGCGCGGATCCTTCGCCTCGGCAAGAAGGACAACTTCTGGGAAATGGGGGATGTGGGCCCCTGCGGTCCCTGCTCGGAGATCCACTACGACCTGGGCCCGGAGTTTGATCCCCATCAGGAGCACCCGGGCCAGGAAGGGGAACGGTTCCTGGAACTCTGGAACCTGGTGTTCATGCAGTACGAGCGCAAGCCCGATGGCTCCCTGGTGCCCCTGCCTAAGAAGAACATTGACACCGGGATGGGCCTGGAGCGGCTCCTGGCCGTGCTACAGGGGGTGGATTCCAATTTCCATACGGACCTTTTCCTGCCCCTGATTGAGGAGGTGGAACGGATCACGGGGGTGCCCTACGATCCGGGTGAGGCCGGGGCCCCCCACCGGGTGCTGGCCGACCACGCCCGGGCCCTGACCTTTGCCATTGCGGACGGCATCTATCCCTCCAACTTCGGCCGGGGGTATGTCCTGCGGCGGATCCTTCGTCGGGCCCACCGGTTTGCCCAGCGGATCGGGGTTCAGGAGGCGGTGCTCTACCGACTGGTGCCCGTGGTGGTGCACATCATGAAGGCGGCCTATCCGGAACTGGTCCGCAAGAAGGCAGATGTGGAACTCATCGTGAAGCAGGAGGAGGAGCGGTTCATCCGTACCCTGGCCCGAAACCTGCCCCGGCTGGAGGAGGTGATCCAGACGGCCCGGCAGGAGGGCCGGGTGCCCGGCGAAGCGGTGTTCCAGCTCTACGACACCTACGGGATCCCCCTGGACATGATTGAGGAAGCCGCCCGGGAGGCAGGTCTTCCGGTGGACTGGGCAGCCTTTGAGGACCTCATGGCCCGGCAGCGGGAGCAGGCCCGCAAGAGCCAGACGGCGGTGCAACTCCCCGAGTTCCAGGTGCTGGATCCCGACTACGAGGCCACGGAGTTCGTGGGCCACGAGACCCTGGAGACCCGGTCCACCCTGGCCAAGGTGGCCCGGCAGGGGGAGACCTATTTCCTGGTGTTCCACCGGACCCCCTTCTACGCCCGGGGCGGGGGCCAGGAAGGCGACCGGGGCCGGATCTTCTCGGACTCGCTGGAATTTGAGGTGCAGGATACCTTCCGGGTGGGCCGGGACATCGTGCACCAGGCCCGGCTCCGGCGGGGCACCCTCCGGCTGGAGGAGGTCCGGCGCCAGGTGTTTGACCTGCGGGTGGACGAGGCCTGGCGTCGCGGGGCCATGCGGGCGCACACGGCCACCCACCTGATGCATGCCGCCCTCCGGGAGATCCTGGGGGAGCATGTCCGCCAGCAGGGATCGCTGGTGGAACCCGACCGGACCCGCTTTGACTTTACCCATCCCACGGCCCTCACGCCCGAGCAGATCCGGGCCATTGAGGACCGGGTGAACCAGAAGATCCTGGAGAACTGTGAGATCGTGATCCAGTGGATGAGTTACCAGCGGGCCCTGGAAGAGGGGGCCATTGCCTTCTTTGAGGAGAAGTACGGCGACCGGGTGCGGGTGGTTTCCTGTGGGGACTACTCCAAGGAGCTCTGTGGGGGGACCCATGTGCGCCGCACCGGGGACATTGGCCTTTTCGTCATCGTCAAGGAGGAGGCCTCCTCGGCAGGCATTCGTCGGGTGGACGCGTACACCGGCGAGCGGGCCCGCCGGTTCCTGCGGGAGCGGTGGGATCTGCTACGGGAGACAGCCCGGAAGTTGGGCGTTGAGGAACCGCAGGTGCCCCGCAAGGTGGAGCGGCTCCAGCAGGATCTGCGACATCTGGACCAGCGGCTCCAGCGGCTCACGGACCGATACGCCCGGGAGGTGGCCAGGGATCTGCTGCACCGGGCGGAAGAGGTGGCCGGGATGCGACTGGTGGTGGCCCGGGTGCCCGACCTGGACGGCGAAGCCATCAAACGGGTCAGCGACTTCCTTGTCGAAGGGTTCCAGGGGGTGCCCTTCGTGGTGTTCCTGGTGGGGGTGCAAAACGGTCGGCCCGTGATGTTCTCCCGGGTGGAGGCGGCCCTGACCGATCGGGTGCAGGCCCGGGAGCTGGTGCGGCTGGCCGGACGGTACCTGCAGGGCGGTGGCGGAGGCACCGCCGAGCGGGCCGAGGGTGGAGGCCGGTCCCTGGATCAACTGGACCAGGCGTTGCAGGCCGTGCGGTCTCTGGTCCGGGAACGGCTGGCCGGATGATCCTGAACCTCAGGGTCTCCGGGCCTTGAGGATCTGCAGAATCCGGGTGGCGTGGGGGTTTCGGGTGAGGAAGGTGCGGCGAACTTCTGGATCCCGGAGACTTCGGGCCAGCTCTGAAAGGAAGGCGTACGCCCGTTGAAGGGGTTTCTGGAGCCCCTCGGGATCCCCGCGAACCCAGGCTTCCACATGGAACCGCTCGTGGGCAAGACGGCTCAGGGCCTCCCGGGGGGCAGGGGTCTTTTCCCAGGCCTTGAGAAATTCCGAAAAGGTGGTGCGTTCCACCGTGAGTGCCTGCGCCCAGAGATCCAGGTAAGGTGAGGCGTAGTTGGGAAACAGTTCCTGTCGGATCCGCTGGTAGTCGCTGAGGTTCCCCCGGCTCAGGAGGGTCCCCAGCCAGTTGAAGGCGAGTTGTTCCCAAATGGAGGGATCCTGCCGGGCTGCTTCCCAGACTTCCCGGAGGATCTGTTCCCCCTGTTTCAGAAGGCCCTGGAGCAGCCGGATGTCCCCTTCAATGGCCCGGGCCACGAGCTGGTGGTACCGATTCCGAAGGGATTGGAAAAACTGCTGGCTACGCATCAGGTGTTCCAGGGCCTGTTCGTAGAGGCCCAGGAACCGGAGCAGGAGAGCGAGTTCTGCGCCCCAGGTGGCCTCGCCGTACAGGTCGTGGATCCCCCGGGCTGTGTGCAGGGTTTGCTGGTAGAGGTCCAGGGCCTTCCCCAGGTGGCCCTGGGACCGTTCCAGTTGGGCCAGCATCCCCAGGCTGACCACCATCAGGGGATGGGGCCCGAGGGGCTGGAGGATCTCCAGGACAGTCTGATAGTACTGGCGAGCGCGGGCATGTTCTCCGAGGGCCGTGTAGGCCATGCCCAGGTTGCCGGCCACCTGCGCGCGGGCAAAGGGGGAAAGATCCTCGCCTTTTTGGAGAGCCTGGAGCCAGATCTGCTGGGCTTCCTGCTCTTGATTCAAGCACCACAGGCAAACCCCCAGGATCTTCAGGGCGTCGGCCTCCCACTGGGGCGCCCGTTCCCGGATCACCTGCAGGAGCCGAAGGGCCCGGGTTTTCGCAGACTCGTATGCCCCCCGGTACAGTTCCTGATGGATCAGCCACTCGCTGACCTGGACGCCCTCCCTCCAGGCGCCGATGTGAAGGAGTTGATCCACCAGGTCCTCCATCACCGGGAAGGTGGGATCTCCCGGGGGCAGAAGCAAACCTCGGAAGGACCCCTCCTCCAGGGGAGGGAGGGGAAGGGTCCGGGGAGGGGCCACTCCGGAGGTCAGGGCGGTTTCCAGCAGGTGGTGCAGAACCTTCAGGCCGGTTCGCCAGGCCCGGGCCTCCAGGATGTCCTCAGTCAGTTGACGCCAGAGGGGGAGCGCCTCGGCAACCCGCCCGGCCCGTTCCCACTGTTCGGCCTCCAGACACCGGAGGTAGGGGGGGTCAGGGGGAACATGGAGCGCCAGGCTTTCGTGGATCCGTTGCCGCTGCTCCAGGGGCAGGGATTCGTAGAGCATCTGCTGGAGGAGGGGCGAGGGGAAAAGGTAAACCCCCCGATCTTCGGTAAGAAGTCCGGCCTCTGTGAGTTCGTGGAGGATGCCTTCCAGTTCCACGCCGGGCTGGTCCATCAGCCGGGAGAGTAGCGACGCGGACACGGGCAGGGGGAGGCTGGCAATCCGGAAAAGGGTGGATCGGGCCTCCGGCGACAGCGTTTGTAGAAGGGCCTGAAGGAGGGCAGAAAGCGAAGGGGAAGGCGCCGAAACCCCCCGGTCCAGGGCGTGCTCCAGGAGCCAGAAGTACAGCGGTGTAGAGGCTCCGGTGGTGGGAACCTGGAGGGACGGTGGGAGATGGGCAAAGCCCTGGAACTCAGGGAGGCGGTCCGGGGCGAGGTCGGGCAGGGACAGGCGGGGCACCTCCTCCGGGGCTGGGGGCACCAGGTCGCCAGAAACCCCGAGGATCAGGCCAGGAATGGGGTACAGGAGGATCTCGTACACCAGACTCCAGGTTTCCGGGTCTGCCCGCTGAAGTTCGGGGATCACCAGGAGGGTAGGCACCTGTTGAGCGAAGGTTTCCAGTGCCCGGTACAGGATGTTCACCAGGTCGGTTGGCCGCTGGGGACGCCGGGAGGGCAGGGAAGACACCGCCCACCCGTAGAAGTGCAGCAGCAGGACGAGGTAGGGTTCTTCCGGACCCGTAATCTGACGGAACAGATCCTCCGTCCGTTCAGCGTGATGGATCAGGGGAAGGAGGATGGCACTGAAGGGGAGGTAAGGATGTGAGAAACCACTGGGAAGCAGGATACGGTATCCCTGTAGTTCCGTTTCGTGGGCCAGTCGTCGGAGCAGGGCATAACGAAGCAGGGGAGAGCCCCCCTGAAGAAGGAACCGTCCTCCTTCGGGGCCCACGATCTCCTGAAGTCTTTGAAGGGTAGGCAGGTGGGCGGGCAGACGGCCCACCTGGCGTTCCGCTGCCTTTTGAAGGTTGAGCAGGAACTGGTGGCTCGGCTCCTGCCGGGCCCGTCGTAGGGACCGTTCCAGCCAGATGGCCACCTGGTCCGGGTTTCGGAAGGGGTGATCCAGGAGCAACGCACCGATGAGGGCCGGAGCATGGGCAGGGGTCAGGGGGAGCAACAGGTTTCGCAGCCGCTCCACCAGGGCTGGCGCCAGGTTGGGAGCCGGAAGGCCCAGGGCGATCACGAGGTGGCGAGGGGGCAGGTTGAGGAGCCGGTCCGGCTTGCGAAGAGCCCTCCGGAGCGTGGACAGCGCACTTTCGGAGGAGAGGTCCTCGGGGGTTTCCACCAGGATCAGGAGGAGGAAGGGATAGAGCCGATGCAGGTGGTCCAGTTCTGGGGAGAGGGCGTGGAGGGCTTTGCGGAGCTGGGGATGGGCGATCATGCTGGCAGGGGCCCACGGGGACGGGCTCTGAAGCCCGTCTCCGTTCCTTTTCTCCGGTTAGTCAATGTAGAGGAGCCACCCGTGGGTATCCTCTTCTTCGCCCTGCACGATGGCGAACAGCCGTTCCTGCAGGGCCTTGGTGATGGGACCCCGGGAGCCCGAGCCGATGGGGATCTTGTCCACGGAACGGATGGGGGTGATCTCCGCGGCCGTGCCGGTGAAGAAGAGTTCGTCGGCGATGTAGAGCATCTCCCGGGGGATCAGGGTTTCAATGACCTCGTAGCCCATCTCGCGGGCCAGGGTGATCACCGTGTCCCGGGTGATGCCCGGCAGGATGCCGGATTCCAGGGCCGGCGTGTAGATCTTGCCGTTCCGTACCAGGAACAGGTTTTCGCCGGAGCCCTCGGAGACCGTGTTGTCCGGATTCAGGGCGATCCCTTCGGCGAAGCCATAGAGCACGGCCTCCATCTTGATGAGCTGGGCGTTGGCGTAGTTGCCCGTAGCCTTGGCCATAGGTGGGAAGGTGTTGTGGGCCATCCGGTTCCAGGAGGAGACCATGACATCCACGCCCTGGGTGATGGCCTCTTCACCCAGGTAGGCGCCCCACTCCCAGACGGCGATGGCCACCTCCACGGGGCACTTAAAGGGGTTCACCCCCAGGTCGTAGTAGCCGCGATACACGATGGGTCGGATATAACAGGCGTCTAGGCCGTTTTCCCGGATGAGCTGGAGGGTGGCCCGGGTGAGTTCCTCCGGTGTAAAGGGGATCTCCATGCGGTAAATCTTGGCCGAATCGTAGAGCCGCCGCAGGTGGTCTTCCCAACGGAAGATGGCGGTGCCCTTCTTGGTCTTGTAGGCCCGGACACCTTCAAAGACCGCCGAGGCGTAGTGAACGACATGGCTCAGGACATGGATTTTGGCATCCTGCCAGGGAACGAGTTTCCCTGACATCCAGATGTACTTGGCTTCCTTAATGCCGGCCATGAAACCCTCCTTTCGCTTGGGATTGGGTTCCCAGCAGGGTTTGCACCTGTTCCAGGAGGCGACGCGCCTCCTCGGGTGAGGTCGCCTCCACGAAGAGGCGGTAAATGGGCTCGGTGTTGGAGGGCCGGACCTGAACCCAGGCTCCGGGGAACCGGAGGTACACCCCGTCCTCGGTGGACACCCGGGCCTCGGGGAAGGCCTGGCGCAGGCGATCCAGGTCCAGCGGCCGGGTGCGGGGCACCCGGTCCTTGAGCAGGGTGTACACGGGCAGGGCCTTCAGGAAGGGGGCGAGCCAGCCCTCCAGGTAGGCCCGGGCGATGAGGGCGGCGGCCACCAGACCGTCGCGCGTGGCATTGATCCGGGGATAGATGACCCCGCCGTTGCCCTCACCCCCGATGACGCCGCCGGTGTGGAGCAGGCGTTCGGTGACATGGATCTCGCCCACGGGCACCCGGAGCACCTGCAGGCCGTGCTGTTGGGCTACGGCCTCCACCATCATGGAGGTGCTGTAGTTGACCACGACGGGTCCGGCCGATGCCTCGCGTCGGAGCACGGCCTCCACGGCCACCGGGACCGTGTACTCCTCGGAGAAGACCCCGTGGCCGGCCAGGCCGAACACCAGGCGGTCGCCGTCGGGATCGCTGGCAAACCCCAGGTGGGCCACTCGGGCCTGGAGCAGGCGGTTCAGGAGGTCCAGATGTTCCCGCCGGGGCTCGGGGTTGTGGGGGAACCGGCCGGAGCCATCGCAGTACAGGGGGATCACCTCAAAGCCGATCCGACGGAGCAGTTCGGGCAGGGCCCGGGACATGGCGCCCTGGACACAGTCCACGGCCACCCGAACCCCGTGGGCCTGCTCGTGGAGTTCGCCGTTGGGGAACAGGGTGTCCAGGATGACCTGCAGATGGGCTTGCCAGGGCTGGTGCAGGGGGATCTGGGTGCCCACCTGGTCCCACGGGGCCCAGGGGGCCAGGTCCTGCCGGTCCAGAAGGGTGCGCATTTTCTGCACCGCTTCCGGTCCCAGGAAGCGGCCCTGGTGGTTGACGAACTTGAGAGCGTTCCAGGGCAGGGGGTTGTGGGAGGCGGTGATCACGATGCCGCCGGCGTAGTCGCCCCGGGCCACCTGGAAGAGTACCGTGGGGGTGGGCACCACGCCGGCCACGACCACGGTGCCCCCCAGGGCCTGGAGGGTGCCCGCCACCAGGTGTTCCACCATGGGGCCGTGGGGCCGGGGATCGCGGCCCACCAGGTACCGTCCCCCGCCGGTCAACCGGTAGAAGGCCCGGAGAAAGGGGACCAGGTGTTCAGGATCCAGCCCATCCCCCACCACCCCACGAAGACCGGACACCGAGAAGATGAGGTCCATGCGATGCCTCTGGAGAGCCGGCGGGCGGACTCGAACCGCCGACCTGCGCATTACGAATGCGCTGCTCTGCCTGCTGAGCTACGCCGGCGTGTCTTCTGATTTTACCCCGCCTGCAGGCCCGTTGCAATCCACCGGGCTCCGGGGCTTTTGAAGGGTTCAGGTGGCCCGATGGCGGGGAGGTGGTCTACGGGGTACCTGGATCCAACCCTCTGAATTCCAGAGAGATAAAATTGACCGTCCCACGGGCGGCCTATACAATACACCGCTATGCGTTGGTCACAAGCCCTGATTCCGACTTTAAAAGAGGATCCCAAGGAGGCCCAGTCTCCTTCCCATCGCCTGTTGCTGCGGGCGGGTTTCGTTCGTCAGCACCAGGCAGGCGTCTACATCTTCCTGCCCCTGGGTCAGCGAGTGCTCCACCGGATCATGCGAATTGTACGCGAAGAGATGAACCGCATCGGCGCCCAGGAGGTGCTGATGCCCAGTCTGACGGCCCGGGAACTCTGGGAGGAATCCGGTCGGTGGCGGGCCTTTGGCCCGGACATGTTCCGGCTGCAGGACCGCAAGGGCCGGGAGATGGCCCTGGCCCCCACCCACGAGGAGCTCTTCGCCGACCTGGCCCGCCACTACCTGCGCTCGTACCGCGACCTGCCCCAGATCTGGTACCAGATCCAGACCAAATTCCGGGACGAGCCGCGGCCGCGTTCGGGCATCCTCCGGGTTCGGGAGTTCCTGATGAAGGACTCCTACAGTTTTGACGCTTCCTGGGAGGGGCTGGACGAGCGTTATCGTCTTCATCACGAGGCGTACACCCGGATCTTTACCCGGGCAGGCCTGAAGTTCGTGGTCACCCGGGCCTCCTCGGGCCTCATGGGAGGCTCGGCCTCCGAGGAGTTCATGGTGCCTTCGGAGGCCGGCGAGGATACCCTGGCTTTGTGTGATGCCTGTGGCTACTCCGCCAATGTGGAGGTGGCCACCGGTGCCCCCTCCGTAGACCAGCCTGCCTCGCCCTTCCAGAAGATGGAAAAGGTCCACACCCCCGGGGTCCGCACCGTGGAGGAGGTGACGGGGTTCCTGGGCGTGGGGCCCGAACTCCTCATCAAGAGCCTGGTGTACCGCGTGGGGGATCGGTTCGTACTGGTCCTGGTCCGGGGCGACTACGAGGTCAACGAGGCCAAACTCCAGCAGGTGCTGGGGGCGGAGGTGCGCATCGCCACTCCGGAGGAGGTCCAGGAGCAGTTCGGTGTGGAAGTGGGCTTCGTGGGTCCGGTGGGTCTGGAGGTGGACGAGATCCTGGCCGACGAGGCGCTCCGGGGCCTGAAGGGCATGGTGTGCGGCGCCAACGAGAGCGATTATCACCTGGTGGGCGTGGGGGTGGAGGAGCACTTTCCGGTGCACCGGTACGCCGATCTTCGGGAGGTGAAGCCAGGCGACCGGTGTCCCCGGTGTGGTGCCCCCTTGCGGCTCCAGCGGGCCATTGAGGTGGGCCACATCTTCAAACTGGGCACCCGCTACTCCGAAAGCATGGGGGCCTACTTCACCGATCGGGATGGCCAGGAAAAGCCCATCATCATGGGGAGTTATGGCATTGGCATCGGCCGCGTGATGGCGGCCGCCGTGGAACTGTACCACGACGAGCACGGCATCGTATGGCCCGTGACGATCGCGCCCTACGATGTGGAGATCCTGGCCCTGGATCCCCGGAAGGTGGGGGAGACTGCCGGGCGGCTCTACCGCGATCTCCAGGGCCTGGGACTGGAGGTGCTCTGGGATGACAGGGACCTGAGCCCGGGTGTAAAATTCAAGGACGCAGATCTCGTAGGGATCCCCCTCCATGTGGTGCTGGGTCGGAAGGTGGCGCAAGGCCTGGCCGAAGTGAAGATCCGTGCCACGGGAGAGGCCGTAGATGTCCCCCTGCCCGATCTTCCGAACCGGGTTCAGCAGATGCTGGAATCCATGAAGGGAGAGATCAATGAGCGACTTGGAGAAACGCCTTGAAGCCCTGGTGCAGCCCCTCCTGGAAGAACGGGGCCTGGTGCTCGTGGACCTGGAACTCAAGGGCGTGGGCAACCGGAAGATCCTCCGGGTGTACATTGACAAGGAGGGCGGGGTCACCCTGCGGGATTGTGAGGATCTCTCCCGGGAGTTCTCGGTGCTCCTGGACATTGAGGATCCCATTGAGGGGTCCTACATCCTGGAGGTCTCTTCCCCCGGTGCAGACCGGGTGCTGAAGAAGGAGCGGGAGCTCCGCTGGGCCGTGGGGAAGGAGGTTCAGGTGACCACGGCCCAGGGGAGGGTGGTGGGTACCCTCCGCCAGGTGGAGGACGAGGCCCTCACCATAGAGACGCCCGACGGGCCCCTCCGACTCCCCCGGGAGGAGATCCAGGTGATTCGCCTGTACATGAAGGAGGTGGAACGCGAATGAACCAGGAAATTGTAGAAACCATCGCATACCTTTCCCGGGTCAAGAAGCTGGATCGCGACTTCGTGATCACAGCCCTCAAGGATGCGATCACCTCGGTGTTAAAGAAGAAATATGGCCCGGACTTCCCCCTGGAGGTCAAGATTGATGGCCAGCGGGGGGACCTTCAGATCCTGGTGGAAAAGGAAGTGGTGGAACGGGTGACGGATCCCGACCGACAGGTGTCCCTGGAGGAGGCCCGCCGGCAGTTCCCCGACATTGAGCCCGGGGAGAAGATCATGATGCCCCTGCCCTTTGACCAGCTGGGCCGGGGGATCGTGTCCCGGATCCGGAACAACTTTACCCAGCGGATCCGGGAGGCGGAGAAACTCCGCATCTACAAGGACTTCCAGAACCGCATCGGGGAGCTCATCAAGGCCCGCGTGTGGCGGGTGGACAAGACGGGCGTCTACCTCAATGTGGGTGGGGGCGCCGAGGGCCTGATCCCGCCCGAGGAACAGATCCCGGGCGAACGGTATCGCACCAACCGGGATGTGTATGCTCTGATCCTGCGGGTGGACAAGGAAACCCGCCGGAAGCCCCTGGTGTTCCTGTCCCGGACCCATCCGGATTTCCTAAGGCGGCTCATGGAACACGAGATCCCCGAGGTGGCTGACGGCACGGTGGAGATCCGGGCAGTGGCCCGGGTGCCGGGCCGGAGGGCCAAGGTGGCCGTGCGCAGCAAGGACCCCCGGGTGGATCCCGTGGGGGCCTGCATCGGCCCCCGGGGCCAAAGGATCCATCCGGTCACCCGGGAACTGGGCAACGAGAAGATTGACATCATCAAATGGTATCCGGACACCATTCGTCTGGCGGCCTCGGCCCTGTCGCCGGCGGTGCCCCTGATGATCTTTGAGAAGGACGACCGGATCTACGCCGTGGTGCGGGACGAGGAGATCGCCGAGACCAAGGGCAAGGACGGCCTGAATGTGATCCTGGCCTCCCGCATTGTGGGCAAGGAGATCCAGGTGGTGCCGGCCAGCGAGTATGAACCGCCCCAGGAGGTGCTCACCGTCATGGAACTGGACCTCTCCGAGGAGGTCAAGGAGAAACTCCGTCGGGCAGGCTGGTTCCAGTTCACCGAGGTGCCGCTTCTGGCGGACCTGATTGAGACCACCGACCTGGACGAGAAGACCGTCCTCCGGATCCTGCACCAGATTGAAGAAGGACTGGAGAAAAAGAGGGGGAGCGCGTGAGCGAGGGAACCATGCGGGTACAGGACCTGGCGAAGAAGCACAAACTCTCCACCAAGGCCATCCTGGACCTCCTGCGGGAGCTGGGGTACCAGGTGCGGGGCAGCTCCTCAACGGTCACCGAGGAGATGGCCCGGGCCGTGGAGAAGGTGCTGGAAGAGCAGAAGAAGCGGTCCAAACAGCGGCTGGAACGGAAAAAGGAGATCTGGGGCCAGCGGCGGCCCGGCCACCGACGGCCCTCACCGCCCCAACGGCCTACCTCGGAGCGGGTCCAGGACCGGATCCGGAGGACCCTGCAGAAGCCCACAGAGCGTCGGCCCAAGCGGCCTCCGCAGCGGCGACGGGACCGGCGGCCCGGCCGGCCCGAGCCGGCCGCAAGACCCACGGCGACGACGCGGACTCTCCACATCCCCGCCCCCATTTCGGTTCCCGAGCTCGCCCAGATGATGGGACTGGAACCCATTGATGTGGTGAAAAAGGCCTTTGAACTGGGCATCATGGCCACCATCAACCAGGTCCTGGACCTGGATAGCATTGAGCTCATCGCCGATGCCTTTGGCTTTGAGGTGGTGCGGGAATTGCCGGAGGAAACCCCAACCTCGGAGGCCGAAACCGAGGAGTTCACCGAGCCCCGGCCGCCTGTGGTGACCGTCATGGGCCATGTGGATCACGGCAAGACCACCCTGCTGGACTACATCCGCCGGACCAATGTGGCGGCCCGGGAGTTTGGGGCCATCACCCAGCACATTGGAGCCTCCCGGGTATTCTACGAGGGGCACCAGATCACCTTCATTGACACACCGGGCCACGAGGCCTTTACCGCCCTGCGGGCCCGGGGGGCCCAGGTGACCGACATCGTGGTGCTGGTGGTGGCCGCCAACGAGGGCGTGAAACCTCAGACCGTAGAGGCCGTGAACCACGCCAAGGCCGCTGGCGTGCCCATCATCGTGGCCATCAACAAGATGGACCTACCGGAGGCCGACCCGGACCGGGTCAAGCGGGAACTCTCCGAGCACGGCCTCATCCCCGAGGAGTGGGGAGGCGATACCATCTTCGTGGAGGTCTCCGCCAGGACCGGCCAGGGGGTGCCCGATCTGCTGGAGGCCATCCTCCTGAAGGCCGAGGAGCTGGAACTGCGGAGCACCTCCGAGGGCCCGGCCCGGGCCGTGGTGCTGGAAAGCAAACTGGAAAAGGGCCGGGGACCGGTGGCCTCGGTGATCGTACAGCGCGGCACCCTGCGGGTGGGCGATGCCTTTGTGGCCGGCACTGCCTGGGGCAAGGTCCGGGCCATCTACGACGAGTACAATCGGCGGCTCAAGGAACTGAAGCCCTCGGACCCCGGATTGGTCCAGGGGTTTGACACCCTGCCCAAGGCCGGCGACCTGTTGCAGGTGGTGGAATCCGAACGCAGGGCCCGGGAGATCGCCGAGGAGAAGGCTGCCCTGATCAAGGAACAGATCGCCCGGGGTGAACAAGCCAGCCTCACCCGCCGGATCCAGGAGATGCTCCAGCGGGGGGAGATCACCGAGTTGCCGGTGATCGTGAAGGCAGACTGCCAGGGCTCGGTGGAGGCCGTGGGAGACGCCCTGGCCCGGATGATGGTGGAGGACATTAAGGTGACCCTGGTGCACTCCGGTATCGGCAATGTCACCGAGAGCGATGTGATGCTGGCGGCGGCGTCCAACGCCCTGATCCTGGCCTTCAATGTGAACATTGACAGCAAGGCCCGGGAGGCGGCCAAGCGGGAAGGGGTGACCATCAAGAGTTACCGGCTCATCTACGACCTCCTGGAGGATGTGGAACTCCTCCTGAAGAGTTTGCTCAAGCCCGAGGTGCGGGAGGAGGTGCTGGGCGAAGCCGAGGTGCGGGCCGTGTTCCGGGTGCCCCGGGTGGGGCCCGTGGCCGGCTGCTATGTCCTTCGGGGGGTGATTCGCCGGGACGCCAACATCCGGGTTCGCCGGGACGGCGAGGTGATCCACGAGGGCCGGGTGGCCTCCCTCAAACGGTTCAAGGAGGATGTTCGGGAGGTGGCCCAGGGCTACGAGTGTGGCATCAAGGTGCAGGGCTTTGACGACTACCGGCCCGGCGACATCCTGGAGGCGTACCGGCTGGTGGAGGTCAAGAAGGCCTGAAAAACCGGAGGGTACGCCCATGCCCGTGGGGATCCTGGAGCTGGACCTCTACATCCCGGAGTGTACCTCCCTCAAGGAAAAACGGGTGATCCTCAAGGGACTTAAGGACAAGGTACGCAGCCGGTTCAATGTCTCGGTGGCCGAGGTGGACGGCCAGGATCTGTGGCAGCGTTCCCGGCTGCTCGTGGCGGTGGCAGCCTCGGATACCCGCGGGGCCAACCGGTTGCTCTCCAAGGTGGTGAACTTCGTGGAACGCGAGCGAGGTCTGCAACTCCTGGACTACAGCCTGTTCTTCGTGTAGCACGGGCCTATGAAGGAGAAACGGGTGAGGATCGTGAACACACTGGGGCTCCACGCCCGGCCGGCTATGGCCTTTGCCAAACTCGCCGGCCAGTTCCAGTCGGAGATCACCGTGGAAAAGGATGGGGCCGAGGTGAACGGCAAGAGCATCCTCGGCCTCATGATGCTGGTGGCTCCCCGGGGCACGGAGCTGGTGATCCGGGCGGAGGGGCCCGACGAGGAGGAGGCGGTGGAACGCCTGGCCCGCCTCGTGGAGGAGGGGTTCGGTGAAGAATAACCAGGTGAAGAACGGCGAACGATTCCTGACCGGCATTCCGGCCTCTCCGGGCATCGGCATTGGTCCGGCCCGGCTCCTGTTGCGCCAGGAGGTGGAGGTCACGGGCCGGAAGGTGCCGCGGCACCAGGTGGACCGGGAACTGGCGAGTTTCCACCGGGCCCGGGCCGAACTGATTGCCGAGTTTGAGGCCTCCAAACGGGGCCTGCCCCAGAAACTGGCCCAGCTGGTGGAAGCCCAGATCATGATCCTTCAGGATCCCCGGTTCGTGGAGAATGTGGAACGGATGGTCCAGCGGGACCGGTACACCGCCGAGTACGCCGTGCTGCAGGTGGCCCGGGACCTGGCCCGCTCCCTGGCCGAGGGGGATCACCACTACTTCCAGGATCGGTCCCTGGAGATCCAGCAGATGGCCCGGGAACTGGTGTACAAGATGCAACCCCTGGCCCACGAGGCCGTGGAAGAGGTCCAGCCCGGCGAGGTGGTCTTTGCCGTGGACCTCTCGGTGAAGGACACCCTGGACCTGGTCAAGCGGGAGATCGCCGGGGTGGTCCTGCAGTCCGGAGGGGCCACCTCCCATACGGCCATCCTGTTGCGGGACTTCGGGATCCCGGGGGTCTTTGGTGTCTCTTCCTTTGAGGGGGTCCAAAACGGCACCGTGGCCATTGTGGACGGCAACCGGGGGCTTGCGGTCGTGAATCCCCGTCGGTCTACCCTGGATCGTTACCGGGAGCGGCAGGCCCAGTTGCAGGCCTTCCACAACGGCCTCAAGAAACTGGTGGGCCAGGCGGCGGTCACCCGGGACGGTCGGGAACTCTCCCTCAAGATGAACCTGGACTTCCCCGAGGAGATGGAGATCATTGACCGCTTTGAACGGCGAGGGGTGGGCCTGTTCCGCACCGAGGTGCTCTTCTTTTCCGGGCACACGGACGAGGCGTCCCAGGAGCGCATCTACCGGGCCCTATCCAACAAGGTGTACCCCCACACGGCCACCATCCGGATCTTTGACATCGGGGGCGATAAGATCCTGGGCCGGCCCGAGCGGAACCCCTTCCTGGGTCTCCGGGGGATCCGGGCCCTGCTGAAGGAGCGGCATACCCTGGAACGCCAGCTGCGGGCCATCCTCCGGGCCAACGCAAAGGGGAACCTCAAGGTGATGTTGCCTATGGTGACCACCGTGGAGGAGGTGGAGGCCTTCCTGGAACTCTTCCAGGAGGTGCTCCAGGGGATGGACCAGGAGGTGCAGGTGCCCTCGGTGGGCGTGATGGTGGAGGTGCCCTCCATGGCCCTGACCGTGGACCTGCTGGAGGGCCTGGTGGACTTCGTGAGCATCGGTACCAACGACCTGACCCAGTATGTGCTGGCCGTGGACCGCCGGAACCCCCGGGTGTCCTATCTGTACGATCCCTTCCATCCCGCCGTGGTGCGACTCCTGGAGTGGACGGTGCACCAGGCCCGCAAGCGGAATCTCCTGGTGTCCGTCTGCGGCGAGATGGCCTCGGACCCCCTGGGGATCCCGCTTTTAGTGGCTCTGGGCGTAGACGAACTGTCGGTGGCGCCGGCGGCCCTGTTGCAGTCCAAGGAGATCATCCGTCATCTCTCGTTGCAGGAGCTGCAGCCCCTGAAACGAAAGGCCCTTCAGGCCCGGTCGGGCAGGGAGGTGCGGCAATTGTTTTACGATTATCTGCGACAGGCTGCCGGTGATCTGTTGCCCTATTTGCCCACGATGCCCGTTGACACCCCCGGGGCCCAAGTTTAACATTTGCCGACCATGGAAATCCTGGCAGCTGTTGCACTTTCTATCTTTATCATCGCCGTCCTGGCAGGCACTTTCGCTTTGCTGGTTTTAATCCAGGATCTTCGTCAGACGCTTCAGGAAATTCGCAGGATGCTGCAGGATCTGGAACGCGACCTACCCGAGATTTCGCGGAATTTAAAGGAGGCCACCCAGAAGAGCAACGCCCTGCTGGAGGATCTGCAGGCCAGCCTGCAGGGCGTGCGCGGTGGCCTGGAGGCCTTGCGACATGTGGTGGACTGGATCCCGGTCACCACCCCCCGGGGCAAACCCCTCTGGATTACCCTGGGGAGCACGGCCCTCTTGAAACTCTGGCAAACCGCCCGCCGGAAGAAGAAAGGAGGAAGTGAGTCTTGAAGGCCGAGAAGATCAGAAACATTGCCCTCGTGGGACATGGCAGTTCCGGCAAAACCACCCTGGCCGAGGCCCTGCTGTTCGCCACCGGGGTGACCAAGCGCAAGGGGTCTGTAGACCAGGGAACCTCCATCCTGGATTCCGATCCCGAAGAGGTCCGGCGGAAGATCACCATCAACCTCGCCCTCGCCCACCTGACCCACCAGAACACCTGGATCAACCTGGTGGATACCCCGGGCTACTTTGACTTTGAAGCCGAAGTCCACTCCGCCCTGCGAGTCGCCGACAACGCCCTCTTCGTGATCAATGTCCAGGAGGGCGTGGAGGTGGGCACCGAAAACTACTGGAAACTCGCCGAAAAACGGAACCTGCCTCGCCTGTTCTTCGTCAACAAGTGCAAACTGGAGGAGACCGACCCCGTCCAGGTGGTCCAGGAGATCCAGAGCGTTTTCGGCAACAAGGCGGTGCCCGTACAGTTTCCCCGGGGCAAGGGCGGCGCCTTCGCCGGGGTGGTGGACCTGCTGACGGGCGACCTCTCGTCGGTGGACGACCCGGACACTGCCCAGGCCTGGCGGGAAAGCACCCTGGAAAGCATCATTGAACTCTCCGAAGACCTCCTGAACCGCTACCTGGAGGGCGAGGAGATTGACGCGGAGGCCATCCGCAACACCCTCCGCGAGGGCGTACTCCAGGGCGAACTTTACCCCATCCTCTTCGGGGATGCGGCCGCCGACCTGGGGATCCAGGAACTCCTGGACTTCCTGGTGCACTTCACTGCCTCCCCCCTGGACCGACCCCCCGAACAACTCACCACCCCCGACGGCGAGGTGACCGAGATCACCCCTGCCCTGGACAAGGCCACGGCCCTGGTCTTCAAGACCTTCTCCGAACCCCATGTGGGCGAACTCTACTTCGTGCGGGTCTTCTCGGGGGCAGTTAAGCCCGGCCAGGAACTCATCAATGCCCGTACCGAGCGGCCCGAGAAGATCAACCAGGTGTACCTCATGACCGGCCGTGAGCGGAAGGAAGTGAACGCCCTGGAGGCCGGCATGATGGGCGTGCTGGTGAAACTCAAGGATACCCATACCGGTGATACCCTCCGCGATAAGGACCTGAAGGGCGCCTTTGAGGGCATTGACTTCCCGGAACCCAAGATTTCCATCGCCATCGTACCCAAAACCCGCGAGGACGAGGAGAAGGTCATGGCCGGCCTGAACCGCCTGCACAACGAGGACCCGAGTTTCACCTTCGGCTACGACCCCGAACTCAAGCAGACCCTGATCTCCGGCCTGGGCGAACTGCACCTGGATGTCATCGTCGCCAAACTCAAAGAGAAGTTTGGCGTGGAGATCCTCACGGAGAAGCCCAGGATCCCGTATCGGGAGTCCATCCGGAAGCCAGCCCAGGGCATGGGCAAGTATGTGAAACAGACCGGCGGCCGCGGCCAGTACGGCATCTGCTACATCAAGATTGAACCCCTGCCCCGGGGCCAGGGCTACGAGTTCGTGGATGCCATCTTTGGAGGCGCCATTCCCCAGAACTTCCGGCCGTCCGTGGAAGTGGGCATCAAAAAGGCCATGGAAAAGGGCGTGCTGGCCGGGGTGCCCGTGGTGGATGTCAAGGTGACCCTGTACGACGGCAAGTACCACCCCGTGGACTCCTCCAACCTGGCCTTTGAGATCGCTGGCTCTATGGCCTTCCGGGACGCCGAGGAGAAGGCCGATCCCTACCTGCTGGAACCCATCTACGAACTGGAAGTGGTGGTGCCCGAGGAGTACATGGGCGACATCATCGGCGACATCAACGCCCGACGGGGCCGGATCCTGGGGATGGAGGCCGAGGGCCGGTACCAGAAGATCCGGGCCCACGTGCCCCTGGCCGAACTCTACAAGTATGCCACCACCCTGCGGTCCATCACCAAGGGACGGGGCACCTTCACCCTGAAGTTCTCCCACTACGACGAGGTGCCGCGGGAGATTGCCCAGCGGGTGATTGAACAACTGCGGAAGGAACAGGCGGAGGAAGAGTAGTCCTTCTGGGGCGGGGGCCGGCGAAGCCGGCCC